>JAPPII010000114.1:226146-256679 GCA_028820845.1 Candidatus Poribacteria bacterium | reverse complement strand
ACCCGCCTACATCCCGCAAGCTAAAGCATGGGGTCTTGGCGGGAAGAGTGATAAAATAGCTGCCAACTTTCGGTTGTCTGTCTGCTGTCAGTAGGCAAATTTGTGGCGGTTGCGAACATCTTTACTGCCGTGAATATCTCTTTACCGACAACTGATAGCCCGGAGAATGCCATAAGGCATTCATACCGTTGATTCGCCAATAGCCATTAAAAAAGGAGAAAAACAATGAAACGCATAATTTTTTCCCTAACCTGCATTCTCGTAGGAATAACCCTCAGTTTCTCAGCTCAGGCACAAGCCGCTGACCATACTAATAATGATGTAAAGCAAGACAAATTCCTCACGGATCACTCAGAATTTGGTATCGGACTTCAGGGAGCCACCTCTGCCTTTGGCGGACTGAGTTTCCGCTATACCGGACTGGCACCGATATACCTTCAAACCGTTGGACGTTTTATCCTTAACGACCAGAATAGCGATCACATGTTCGGGGGTGGCGTTTCGTACGCCATATTTGAGCACCACGGTAGGTGGCATACATCCCGCCTCTATTTCACCTTAGAAGGGGGCTGGCGGTATAAAAAAGAACCAGACCTGCGTGACGAGATTGTCAAATCTACGACGTTAGGGGGCGGACTCGCTTTTGGAGGCGAGCTTGTATTTTCACTCGGCGGTATCCCGCTCGGCTTGAACGTAGCAGTCGGTCAAGGGTTTGGCAGAGAAAACACCGACACTGAATCTAAAGGTATCGCGGGTGTTTACGTAGGAATGGGCATACATGCCTATTTTTAGGGTAAGTTCGACTGCAGTCAGTAAGTTGGATCAACCCAACCTACTGGCTTGCAGTGCCGAGAACTCCGCCTCCCACTCCTCCCATGTCGGTTTATGACCTTCAGTGAGTACAACAAGCGGCAATATACCGCCTGCCAATTGTTTATTTTTTATGAACTGGGCAGCCTCACGCGCCTCAGCAGTTAACTCAGCCCGATCTGGCGTAGGGAAATAGCGGAAGTCAATGCTCCAGCGGGATTTCCGCGTCGTATTCACCTTACTGGTATGTACGGTAAGATTTGACATGAACAACGCACCACCGGGTTTAAGGGGGATGGCAACTGGTGTGCCACGTGCTTCGACATCTTCCTCCATTCGGACGTTCATATCAGCACCTCGCGCACCGTCCAGTAAACCCCAATGGTGGCTGCCCGGAATAACCCAGCAACACCCGTTCTCGACTGTCGCTTCAACCAACGGCACCCACACCGTAACGATGTGGAGACCGCCTGTGTGCTTTTCTTTTTTTTCGACAACCGACTGGTCGAAGTATTGACTGTCTTGATGCCACGGGAACGAGGTAATCACACTTCGAGGGAGTTTCGTCCGCAACGCAGGTGTGCCGATATTCGAGACTTCAGGACCCAACAGAAGTCGGACCACGTCAAGAACACTCGGGAGGTTGTAGAGATCATATAACTCGCGTCCAAATACACCAAAACTCCAGTTGCGAGGCAATATATCCAACTTTTCGCAGATCGCAGCGTAGCGTCTCTCAAAAGATTCGTCTTCGTATAGCGACGCTAACTTGCCCTTGTTATACAACTCGCGACTATACGCATCAACCTTCGCCTTGATGAAGTCGCGCATCGGTTCTAAATCTTGGTCGTCAATAATATCTTTGCGTACCACATAGCCGTCACGTTCATAAGCTGCCTTGATTTCTTGATCCGTCATTAGTCAGTCTCCTTCTGTCGCTATTGCATAATCTCAAGAGATATGTTATCATGAATGCGCAGCAAACGCAATACCTATCGATTTTTTTAATTAATTTCATACGAAGGGAAGTGGATATGAAAATCACCGATGTAAAAGCGATGACGCTAAGGGGCTATAAACAGTGGAACTACGTCCAGATTGAAACAGACGCAGGTTTGACAGGATTAGGCGAAGCGCACCCCGGGGCGGGAATCGCTGAAATTATCTTGCAATTCAAGCGGATACTCGTTGGCGCAGATCCGAGAAACATAGAACCGCTCTACAACCGCATGATTGGTGCAGCGAGTAACCGATACGCTATGGGTCTATCGGCGATCGGCGGGATAGAAACCGCGCTCTGGGATCTGCTCGGAAAGAGCCTCGGCGTGCCGGTCTATCGACTCTTGGGTGGGAAATATCGCGACTGCATCCGACTCTACGCCGATGTCGGACACGGAAAAGGGAATACACCCGAAGGCTGGGCACAACGCGCCAGAGAAGGCGTTGCGGACGGTTACCAAGCCATCAAGTTTGACATCGATAACTCCGCAAACGAACTCAAACAGGACGCGGTCAATCGGGAATTAAGCACAGCAGAATTACAGAAAATGACAGCGTTGGTCGCCGCTGCACGCGAGGCCGCAGGCGATGGCATCGACATTAGCATTGACTGTCATAGTCTATTCAGCACGCATTCGGCGATGAAACTTGCTGAACGTTTAGAGCCGTTTGATCTGATGTTCTTGGAAGACCCTGTGCCGAATGATAACGTTGAAGCAATGGCGAAAGTCACTGCGGCGACTTCTATTCCAATCTGTACGGGCGAATTCCTGTTCCGACGCGACGGTTTTCGAGAACTCATCCAAACGCAAGCCTGCGATATGCTTCACGTTGATGTATCTGGCACAGGTGGCATACTTGAGGCGAAAAAGATTGCTGACCTTGCTGACCTCTACTACATACCTTTTGCGGCACACAATATCACATCACCCATTGGGATGACCGCAACGGCACACGTCTGTGCCGCTGTTCGGAACTTCATCGTTATGGAACTCCCGTATCACGCCGATCAGGTTGAATGGCGATGGGACCTCGCAATTTCCGATGCACCGCTCATGGAAGATAACGTCTTCGTCGTGCCGGAAAAGCCAGGATTGGGAGTCGAGATAAACGCAGATATCGCCAGAGAACACCTAATGCCGGGATCCGACCACTTCGGTATCATCTAAATCCTACGCCATTTACCACTAATACTTGCTTTTGAGAATTGCCCACCGGGACACCAATTTCTCTTGTGGTGAAACTGCGAACGATGCGGGTATCGGCTGCCAAGTGGGAGCCCTATCTCTACCTATCTGATTTTGAGTGAGATTGACGGGATTCGAGCCATCGGCGTCCATCACATAGATCTCAAACTCGCCTTCTCGGTCTGAAGTGAAAGCGATTTGGGTTCCATCCGGAGACCAATCAGCATGATCATCCATAGCCCGGACGTTATGCGTCAGCTGCACAACATTGGAACCGTCGGCATCCATCACATAGATCTCAAAATCACCATCTCTGCCTGAAGTGAAGGCAATTCGCTTGCCATCCGGAGACCAGGCAGCCTTCCTGTCCCAAGGCTCCAGGTTGTTCGTCAGTTGAGTTAGTTTGCCACTCTCAACTTCTATTACATAAATTTCACGATCACCATCACGGTCTGAGGTAAAGGCGATTCGTGTTCCATCCGGAGACCAATCTGGGTGACGATCTGCTTTCGGATGGCGTGAGATATTAATCTGATTGGTACCATTGGCATCCATCACATAGATTTCCTCGTTTCCTCGGTTTGAGCCGTAGGCAATTTGTTTCCCATTTGGAGACCATGAAGCACCAAAGTCGCCCGTCGGACCTCGTGTGAGATTGGTGAGGTTGGAGCCATTGGCATCCATCACATAGATGTCATAAACGCTATTTGGGCTCGAGGTAAAAGCGATGCGTTTCCCATCCGGAGACCAAGTGGGACCGCTACTTGATGCCCGACCTTTGGTGAGTCTAACAGGGTTCGTCCCATCAACATTCATCACATAGATATTCGCTCGAAAATCAGCGAAATCCCGACTTGAGTTAAAGGCAATCTTCATAGGGGCGGCGGTTAACTGACTCACGAATACCACAAGAAGACTCATCAGGAGTATAAAGACCCGCCATGCGATTCGCTTAGGAAATGTTAATTTCACGGTTTTGCTCCTTTTATGCTACAAAGATATGCGGACGTGTATAAGTGATTATAGGATCCACCGTATATATTAATGACACAATTTTGGAGCGGAAAAGGTGCATAATCTGAAGAAAAATAAAAAATATTCATAGAATTGGAAGTGAACAAAAATTACCCGGGTAATGCCCCTTGGTAATTCACGCCAGTAAACATTCCAAGCACCATCCAAATCCCGACAATCCCAAACTCACCCACAATAAACCCCATAAATAGCGGTCGAAATCTCCGATAGGACCCGAGGCCTCCCCATTTCAGTGCCAAATACTTCAAAAACCAGCCGATAAACATACAAGACCAAAGAAAATAGGACGAGTAAACCGCACCCATCACATATCCAATGGGGTGAAGCTGCCACCACATAAACTGGCGCTGCATAATCAGGAGAAAGCCTGTGATTCCGGCTCCTAAAAGCATACTGTACGCCTCTCCCAACTTCGGGTCTTTCGGATACTGAATCAACGAAACGATATGGTTGAAGTATCTCGGCGCGCCGATGAAGGGCCCCCTTTGGAGATTTAAACCACCTTTGTCATAAATCAAGGGCAACGACGCAGCGTATGAAACGCCGATAGCAACAACGATAGCAAGCACCATCGCACCGAGAACGCTTCTGCGACTTAATCGAAACGGATCCGCCGCCTTGAAACCGTGTAGCACGCTCGGCATCAAAATACCGCCCCAATCTCGCATCATCACCCGCTGAAACCCTAAGAGAGCCAAACTGTTTGCGTCAATAATTCTTGAGCCGGTTGTAATCTCAAAGTATTCGACAGGATACATCGGTGCCTGGATCAGTAACATCCCGCCGTTGACCACCATCCATGACAGTGCCGTAGAAGCGATCAGGAAGAGCACAATAATGCTACACGCGACCCAAAGCGACATGCCAGCGTAGACGCAGAGACCCACGAGGAGTATGAAACTCAGAACCGTTCCCAGCACTGCCGATCTATACGGTAACACTTCATCTGCGTCGTCAATCGTTGTGGTAGCAGCAGACTCCAAAAACGTTCGCTTCAGGAGGTCTTTTATATGGACGCGACTGTTCAATAGGAACGCGATGACCATAACGCAATAGGCAGCCATCGTCTGTCCCCTTGCAGAGATCCACGGACTAATTGGGATAGCAAAAGCGTTGATAATAATGTATTGTAGTTTGAAGAAGAGAAAGAAAAACCAGCAGCTAAACGACACGTCCATCGCGAGGAAGTACGTTATGCCGATAACGGAGAAATAGAGAAAGAACCGAAATTGGGGCCACCACCCCATCACAATCCATGGACGTTCCGTGAATGGGGTATATAGGTCATACCGATTCGGAATACGCGGGAGCGCAGGGAAATACTCGTGCAGTCCATTGAGGAGATGAAAAAAAGCAGCGAGTCCAAATCCGACCCACATCAGCCGATTCGTGAAAACACCATTCAGACTCCCACGCGCTGAGGTCTGCTGAACCATCTCTACAGGCACAGTGACGAGCGGAAAGATGAACCGCTCACGTTCGACCCACTGTTTCCGTAAAACGATGGATACGCAGATAATCAGCGCATAGAGCAGGAGAATGAACGCTGTCCAAACAATGAGTGGCTTTGCCCAGAGTATCCATGGAACAAACGACTCCCCATCATAGAAATCAGCAACAGCACCCTCGTCCCAGACAATAAGCCATTCAGGAAAGTGGCGATGCAGTGCCTCCGCCCATTCGTTCTCAGGTGTCGCAAAATAGACCGGTGCCGCTATATAGGGAAGCAAGTAACCGATCATCCCTTTCGATGGAATCGCTGAACTGACACCCATCATGACCCAGATGAGCATCAACTCCGCCGGACTTAGCACAACACGCGGAAATACCTTTTTCAGAATCGGATTGATAACAAAGGTGAGAAAAATCAGCGTAAACACTGCCCCCAAAGGAAAATGATTTCCAGAGATATCCGTCCCTTGGAGGTAGTAGTCGTTATACGGGGTAATCGCTGTCTGCAGAATGACTAACGCCAAACCGATTAGAACCGCCCGCATCCGCATCACTTTTGGCGCAGCTTGCAAGCCAAAACTCGGCATAAAAAAGCCCACTTTGTTTTTTCGGAACTAAAAATCGTTTGTTAGGGCTGGGTAACCCAGTCCCTACGGGATTGTACACAAACCCGTCTGCCACTCCTGCCCCTTTTTACCCGCATAGAGCATAGCGTACGTGTCGCCGACTTCAAAGATCTGACCTGTCAAGACACTATCACAATCAAACGCATTCGGATCGTCCGATGGTGTGAAGATAGGGTTGTCCGGGTTCGGCTCAAAAGTATGAAAATCGCGAGTCCGAACATGCCCCATTCGCCAGACTTCGCCATCATACCCGCCATAGATAACATGAAAGTACTCTGGTCCCTTGAACAATTCGGTTTCACGAACTGCTTGCCTATCCCACGCCTGCCCGGTCCCTTTAAAAACAGGATTGGCAGGGTTTTTCGTGACCAATGCTGGATTACTCGTCGGTGCCGTCGCATGGCACATCGTTAGTCCTTTTTCAAACGACCGCGTCGCTTTCGCAGTATAAAGGATGTGAATCGTGTCACCGGCTATCGCAACCGAAGGGTGCGTTGATCCATCTTCTTCGTGTTCCGTATCTGCAGGAATGACTGGGGTGTCCTGAACACGCTGCCACTGACCCATATCTCCATCGCTCACAAGTAGACCTGTCTGTTCAGGGGTCGTTTTGCCTTTCCCGCGATAGTACATGTAAAACTTGCCATCAGCAGGATTTAAGAATGGGAAAGGGTATTCGACGGCTTGATCGTCAAACCCATCCTCTGAAGGTTCAAGAATAGGGTTACGTGGGTCCTGCGTGATGTCGGTGAGGTTATCAATGGGTGCTGTGGCGTGCATTATCAACCAGCGAACACCGATATCGCGTTTACACCAGATGTAGTGGACCGTCTCCTCAATGACAATGGCGTGGGTTGCCGCTGCCCAGAGCGGCGGTGGAAGTGAAATGATTGGATTCCCTGTTTCGATTCTTTTAAAACTGGCGAAGAACTCAAACGGGATAGCCTCTTTTCGCGCATCTACCATCGGTTTCTCCTCTGTCTGACTGGCGGTTGACGAATAACTCCCGATTGTCGAGGCGAGTCGATATTGCTATCCATCCACGTCAACCGAGCCTGTAACCACCTTTTCAATTCCTGAACTTCCTGTTCATACGTGGGCAAATACGGACCCGGATTCCCAAAAACACGGTAACCGAGCACCCGCCACTTTTGGAAGTTCCGTTTTCGTGCCTCGGACAAATATTCAGCGGTTCGGTCAATCTCGTCAAGGAGCTTCAAAGTGGCGAGTTCATTTTTCCGAAGCGTTTCCCATCTCTTGACGAGCCGCTGTTTAAAGTTCTCATCCGCTAACAGTCGCCGCCACCAGAACGGAACAGGGTTTGTATCAATAAGCCAATTGTCCGTTTCCCAACCGCCATAGAAAACCGTATTGCCCATTGATAGGTTGAAATCCCAGACGGGTCCCATCTTTAGCTTGGCGTTCCTGTCTTTGTACATATATGTGCTGTTCCGAAATCCGTCGGTATTCTTGAAAAGTTCATTGATGATGAAATGGTCGATAAAAGAATCTACGTCGATATACTTGGCATATCCGTGTTTTGGATCCGCAAAATCCTTGCCCGCTAACGCCGATTCAAATGCGTTCATATACTCTCGAATCCACACTTTTTGAGCAGCAGACATCTCGCGTCCTTTCGGATAGATATGAATCAACTGCGTGCCGTAACGGGTGGTGAAATAGGTGTCATACCAGTCCATTTTGTCGATCTTGAGGATATACCCACCTGTAATTTCCGAGGGTCCGTTCTGCGACGGTTTCAGGGACTTAACATTAACCCGTTTTCTCCCGCGCTTAATCTTCTCCATCAGCAGATAAACACCTACGTAGACGTAATGCTTGCTACCAGTCCTCGTATCAACGGTATCATTGAGAAACACCTCAACAAACTTCGTTCTGCTCGCATATCTACCAATCCGATTACTGAACTCGTACGCCAAGTGGTTCCGCATGAGGGTTTTATCCGAATACGGACCGTTCAGCACCCAGTCGGATTCTGCTGGCAATCCCAACAACGAAACATCTTTGTCGTTGCCAGCATTGTCCTGAGTTTCAAAACCGTACTGTTGCTTTGGAAACGACTGCGACGTTTTTCCCCGAACCTCTATACCAATCCTGCCTTCAAAATCGACATGCCGACTGTCCAAGGCGTTTCTACCGCCGGATTTATCGTAAATAATCTTCATCCGCGCAGGAATTTTCGGATCGTCAGGAATCCATTTCCCAAATGTATCAATAAGCACAATCGGTAAATTCGATGTATACGGCACAGCATTAGCAAAGCAACCGATAGCCATGAATAATATAACGCTGCCGAGAAATAGAAGTATGTTCCTTTTATAACGGTACACCATTCATAACCTCGCGATAAGAGTTGTTCCTATTTATAGTGGCGAGATTAGGAAATCTCGCCAGCAGGGCGTGGGTTCCGTTTGTAGTGTAAACTTACTTTTGGAATCTACTATAAGACACACTTCGGCGGCAGGAAGGTTGCATAATCTTAGAAAAAACAGTTTATGGCACTAATGCGAAGCCGTCCGTGGTATCATCTGTGGATGCGCATAGATGGCTCTATCGAAACTCTTTTGCATCAGTTCCCACTTGACGGATTGATAATCGGCATGCTCCGAGAGATCATTGTGTTCCCACGGGTCGTTGTCGAGGTCATACAGTTCGCAAATCCCCTTCTGATGATACGTAACAAGTTTCCAGCGTCGGTCGCGATACATCGTGGCATGCGTCTGATCTGGAAATGCGATTGCGCCGAAAAATTCAGAACGTACCGCCTCCCGATGCTCACTGGCAGGGACTTCACCGCGTAACAGGGGCGCGAGGGATTTACCCTGCACGTAATACGGAATATCCACACCCAACGCATCGTACAGCGTGGGAACAATATCAAGCAACTCAACAAGCGCATCGCTTTGAACGTCCTGCAAGAACTGTCCGGGCCATGAAATCATCAACGGTACCCGCACGGAGCCTTCATAGAAACGACACCCTTTGTATACCAATCCGTGGTCGCCGAGTGCCTCGCCGTGGTCGGATGTGAAGATGACAATCGTGTTCTCGCGGAGCCCGTTAGCATCAAGATAATCGAGGATCCGTCCAAATTCGTGGTCGAGTTGCTCAATCATAGCGTAATAAGACGCTTGCATCCGCTTGTCGTCCCACTCCGCAGGCGGTTTCGCCTGAGATTGAAAATCAATACCCGCATCCGTTAATTTCGACTGAAAGGCGATGTCGCTCTCCTGAAAGTGCGGACCGGGCAGCGTTTCTGGGTCATATCGCTGATAGTATTCCCAAGGTGCATCAAATGGCGGATGTGGATCAAACGGGTTGAGACTCAGCAACCACGGCTGATTTTCGCGGCGGTTTTTCTCTATAAATTCGATCGTTTTTTCGGTACACCAATAGGTCTGATGCAGGTGCGGCGGCACATTATCACAATCCGGGGTCGGTGGTTTTATGTATCCACTGTTGTCTGGATACTTTTGCGCCACTGCCTTTCCTGCTATCAATGCTGCGGGGTCAACCCCTTGTGCGCGTTGCCAATCTGCGTATTCGTGTCCAAGTGCGTTCGGCTTGCCGTGGTCGTGGCTATATTGGAAGTAGCGATACCCGTCATTTACACGGTGCTCTTGGACCTCGAAAGCACTCGCGAGATGGAGCTTTCCAATCAATCCACAGTCGTAACCATCTTGTGCAAGGGCGTATGTAATCAGCCGATCTTCGTAATATTCGGGGAAAACGGGGTTACCGTTGCCAGTAACGCTTACGGCTGAGGGGTACATACCGGTCATAAAACTCGCACGAGACGGTGTGCAGATCGGAGACTGACAATAGGCGTGCGTGAATGTGACAGATTGACCCATAAATTCATCAAGTCTTGGTGTGTTGATATGCGGGTTCCCTAACGCTCCGATAGTGTCGAAACGTTGTTGGTCTGTACAATACCACAAGATATTTGGACGATCTGACATCTTTTCTCCTTTTTTATCGTTGTTGGCTATTGGCTATTGGAAACCAGTGACTAACTGCCAATGGCTATTCTACCACGCGTACGCCTCTGGTGCTTCACCACCGGGACCCGCCCAAATCTCATCAAGTTTTGCGAGGACTTCATCATCTAATTTCAATTCCAAGACGGACAAGTTTTCCTCAAGGTGTTCAATCGTCCGCGGTCCGATAATCGGTGCTGTAACGTCCGGGTTGTTGAGTACCCACGCCAATGCGACGTTAGCCGGTGGTTGCCCTATTGATGCACAGAGTGCTTCATAAGCTTCAAACTGTGATCGATGTCTCTCAATCGTTTGTCTGTTCGACTCCCTACCGCGCCGTCCAGTCGTGGGATTGTCCAACACACCGCAGAGCAACCCACCGCCCATCGGACTATACGGAATCACGCCTAAACCGAGTTTCCGACAACACGGAAGCACTTCAAGCTCAACCATCCGACTCCGGAGATTATACACGCTCTGTTCTGAGACGAGTCCAAGGAAATCGCGTTGCGCAGCGATGCCTTGCGCGTGCGCAATGTCCCATCCAGCAAAGTTGCTACTGCCGACGTAGGAAATTTTCCCTTCACGCACCAACTGCTCCATCCCCTGCCAAATCTCATCCCACGGTGTACGGCGGTCAACATGGTGCATCTGGTAGAGGTCTATGTGATCGGTTTGCAGACGGCGTAGACTCTCCTCACACGCCCGACGGATATGATACGCCGACAAACGACCGTCATTTGGGCCCTCACCCGTCTGACCATATAACTTGGTCGCCAGAACAATCTGATTGCGCCGACTTTTATCTTCCGCCAACCAGTTGCCAATAATCGTTTCCGTTAAACCGTCGTTATAGATGTTAGCGGTGTCGAAAAAGTTAATGCCGGCTTGTAGTGCGTGACTCAACACCGGAAAGGTATCTTCTTCGGACACATGTCTGCCGAAATTAACGGTGCCGAGACAGAGACGACTCACCCGCAATCCAATCCGACCGAGATAGGTATATTCCATAGTAGTACTCCTACTGTTTAATCTTGAGGACCTGAAATCTGGCAGTTAAAAATTCTTATTCATCATTCTATCAAATCTTTGCTTTTCATTGAACAAAAATCCGACAAACTTCTGCTTGCCACACTGACAAAGATGTGGTATATTTGTCTCAAATTTACGAAGGACCCAAGCCTGAAGGGGATAGACTATGCGGATTGCAGTCGGTTGTATCGGACATGAAACGAATACATTTTCACCCGTCGTGACAACTATTGATAACTTTAAAAAGGGGAGTTACCATCGCGGTGACGCAATTATCACAGCGTTCCGAGGCACCCGAACAATTACGGGTGGTTTCCTTGACATCGCAGCGCAACTCAATTTACAACCCGTTCCACTCCTGTGGGCATTTGCGACACCCTCTGGCATGGTAGCGCATGCCGCTTATCAAACGCTTAAGGAAGAGTTCCTCACGCTTTTGCAGAACGCCGGAGACCTTGACGGCGTACTTCTCGATTTACACGGTGCGATGGTAACAGACGCACTCGAAGATGCAGAAGGGGACTTGATTCAGGCGGTGCGCGAAAGAGTCGGTGCGACACCGATTGTTACAACGCTCGATCTGCATGCCAATATCACCGCTAAAATGGCGGACTACTCCGACATTATTATCGGGTTCGACACCTACCCACACGTAGATTGCTACGAACGCGGGTTTGAAGCCGGGCAGCTCCTCTTTGGTATGAACGAAGGCAAGATTCAGCCGACGATGGTATACCGTCAACTTCCTTTACTGACCGCACCCCCTGCACAATGCACAATGAAACCCCCAATGACGGGTGTCATCGAGGCACTTCACGCCCTTGAAACCGAGCCGGGTGTCGTAACGGCAACCCTCTCTATGGGTTTCCCGTTTGCCGATATAACGGACGCTGGCGTTTCAGTCCTTGTTACGACCAACGGGGATACGGCACTCGCTGATGCTTATGCTGACCGGTTCGCCTCCAAGATATGGGACATGCGCGAGCAGTTCACATTCAATCTACATACCGTTGAAGGCGCAATCGAAATCGCCAACCAGACAGACGGCAGACCGATTGTCCTCGCCGATGGGGCGGATAACCCGGGTGGTGGCGGTCCCTGTGACGGCACAACGATTCTACAGAAGTTCATAGCAGCAGACGTGCAAGATGCTGTGGTAGCGGTGATTGCAGACCCTGAATCGATTGGACAAGCCATCGAAGCAGGCGTTGGAAACAACGTCCAACTGAATGTCGGCGGGAAAACGGACACACAACACGGCACA
Organism: Candidatus Poribacteria bacterium; assembly: GCA_028820845.1. NCBI lineage: Bacteria > Candidatus Poribacteria > Candidatus Poribacteria bacterium. The sequence goes on along the minus strand of JAPPII010000114.1, from coordinate 244,273 downwards.
CCCCTAACGCTCACGGGATACGTCAAAACACTCTCTAACGGCAGATTTACCCTTAAGGGTCCGATGGGGCGGGGCACTGCTGGGAACATGGGAAGAACGGCTGTTATTCAAATCGGCGGCGTTGAGATTGTCTTAACGGAAAGGCGGATCCAACCTTACGATGCCGAAGTGCTTCGGAGTGTCGGGATTGAACCGCAGACGCGTAAACTCATCGCCCTCAAATCCGCTGTCCATTTCCGAGCAGACTACACCCCAATCGCACATCAGATTTTGGACGTAGACACCCCTGGCGTTCACAGCCCGAACCTTTTCAGTTACGACTACCAAAAGGTCCGACGACCGATCTATCCGCTCGATTCAAGTGTTATTTATGGAAAGTGAATCGTAGGTTGGGTTGAAGGGAAATTCATGGAAATTATATGCAGAAGAACCATTTTCGAGGTTCATTAGACTCGAAATCTCCGAAATACGAGTGAAACCCAACCTACACACCCTTCTCCAGAACCACACCTTCCCGTTTAATTCGCTCAAACATCTCTCTGTATTCGGCGGTACCATCGTCATCCCAATAGGTCGTGGAAATAGGGGAAGTATAACGCATTGGAATCAGGCGACTCCAATCCGGACGCACCATAAAAAGCGAGTTTTTGGGATCGGCGATGTTGAACATCGTCGTGCCATTCTTGAATTGAGATTTGATAATCCACGGCTTTTGTTCCGGTAATTTCAAAGATTTTAGTCGCTCCAATTCCGCACGATTCAGTGTCACACCCAGTCCAGGAGATTCAGAGACACGGACAAATCCGTTAATCGGTGCCAAGTTTTCGTTGACTACATCCGTCTTCCACGTCTCCGTATCCGAATGGAAATGGAAGGTCGCTGTCGGAAACGCCGCCATCATGTGGGTCGTCATCGCACGCGTGATATTTCCACCGACATTCTGAAGCATGAACGGACTTCCATTCGCAGCAAAAAGCCCGGCACGTCGGACAGCGTCGCCAATCTTGGCGTGACCAAGCATATAAATATCCGCAGGCCTCATGAATACCTCGTAGGTTGCGCCCATCGGAAAGTGGTGCAGCACAATCGGAAGTCGTGAACGTTGACGGAGTTCGATGTAACCCTGTATGTCCTCCCCAGGTAATGGATCTTCAAAACAACCCGCAATCTGGTATTCAGACAACGCATCAACCAACTCAGGAATGTAGTCATCCGTCCCGCCCATCGTAAAGTCGTAGTGGATTTTGAATCCCTCCGGCGCAACGGCTTCCATCGCTTCGGTCTGGTCGAGTACGTTCTCAAAGGGTGAGAGGTGATATTTCATCCATGTGTACCCTTGCGCAGCGTAGGCAGAGACGGTCTCCGCCATGCGCGACGGATCGGTTGAGACAGTCCAACAGCCGACAGGCACCCACGAGCGATACTTCTGCCCGAACAACTTATAGACCGGTACGCCTGCAGCCTTTCCCATCAGGTCATACATCGCCGTGCCGAGTCCAAGCGAGGTCTCGTCTCCTACCCAGTCAAACGGATTCGTGTTGATGTACTGGTCAATAACATCTTGAGGCTCGCGCCTTCCGCTCTCACCCAACCCCTCCAAACCTGTATCCGTGTGGACAACATACACGGTACGCCGGATCGGACCGTAGTAGTGATTGAGTTGATAGGCGAGAAAATCTTTGTATTCAAGTGTAATCTCGTGTACTTCAATCTCTGTGATTTTCATTGCGTCACCGACAGCACCCAGTCCCGAATCAAGTCCAAAACCTCCGGTGAGATAGTTTCCTCAATAGCAGCATACTCGTTAATCAAGCCCGTCTCAGCACGTTGGAACAGGTGATTGTGCTTCGGCAGACGATGTACGGTAACGTTCTGATTACCGCCTTTTTCAAAAGCTGCGATGATAGCAGTGAGGTTCTGATCGACATCGACCTGCACATCCAGTTCACCGTTGAGGGCGAGGACGGGTACCTTGATTGCCGCAAGCGCGGGTCGAGGGTCAAAGGAAAGGAAGTAGCGCATCCACGGGTTCAGTGCCTGATCCACTGCTGCCTGGACTTGCGTCTCGTCGTGTTGTTCACGAGGAACACCGTTGATTTCAAACTGCTGACGGACAATTTCATCAACCCCTTGACGCATCTCGTCTTCTGCCATATCTGAGGTTAGGGTTGTAAACAACCGCTCAAGAAGTGTTAGTAAATTCTGTTTACGTTCACCCGCAATTCCCATGGCATCAAAGATACGTTCGTTCTGTTTGCGTAGCAACTCAGCACCGGGGACACCAGGTCCCGCCATCAGTACCACGAAGTCAATGTTGTCCTGACGACTGGCGACGATGGATGCGACCAAACCCCCTTCACTGTGCCCAATCAGCCCAACACGACCGATACGGTCATCTCCCTTGAGGAATGCCACCCCCGCCTCTACGTCGGTTGCGAAGTCCGCTGTCGTTGGCGGCTCTGGATGCGGTGTTGATGCACCGATGCCGGGATCATCAACACGAAGCACGGCGATACCTGCACGAGTCAAGTAATCAGCGAGCACCCAAAACGGCTTGTGTCCGAACACAGTTTCGTCACGGTCTTGCAAGCCACTACCAGAGATAAGCAGCACTGCCGGAAAGGGACTGTCACCTGGAGGCACCGTCAGAGTACCAGCAAGACTGACAGCACCGTTCTGAAATACAACCTCTTCGATTTGGTAAGGAAACGGCGGCTTCGGCTCTTGCGGTCTCACGGGATCGGGAACGACCTCACGGGAGAGACGAAAATCAAATTTAGCGATACCTTGACTGAATGTACCACTGATGACCGCCTCTTGCAGTTGTCCATCAAAGGTCGGATTCCCCGGCACACCACGAATGGAGAACTTGACATTTACCCCCTCATCGTCTTCTTCAACGTGGATTTCAGACAGCGGCAATCCCTCCGCACTTTGTACAGGGATGTCGATGGTTCCGCTCCAATCGGTGTCTTTGATAGTGAGATCTACTTTTACAGCAAGCGGCTGACCCGGAATCTCAATATGTCCCTCCCAATGTCCTACAACACGGTCTTCTGCTTCCGAAACCGAGACACCCATTATCAGTATCACAACAACAAAGATTGCCCTGAGTAGCTTGAGTCTTGTGCACATATATCACTCCTTATAACACAGATGCCGCAGATTTTTGATACACTTTTGTTGTCTGAATCAGGATTCAAAGATTGGCAGGATTCTATACGCGTGAATCTTATATTAACTTAACAGTATATTTTTCAGCGATCCACCCTTAAAAATGTTACACCAGTGTAACATTTGGTGTACAGTGTGTAACGTTAGAGAACCCAGCAGCCGTAAGGGTTCGTTGACGTTTGATTTTCTTTTGAAAAAAAAATAATTTGGCGAAAAGTGTAACATTTTTTGGATATTGGGTTTTCACAGATTGGCAGCGGATTTTCCTCCATTGAAAAAAGTATAATATATTATACTTTTTTTACCAATTTATGTCAAGTAAAAACTGAGATTTCGCCCTTGCTTTTAAAAATTTCAGAAAATATGTGATTGATTTTATAGAAGGTGTGTGGTATAATTGCATTATCCAGTTTTGGGTGGCACTGCCACGAGCAGCACACGCTGTTTCTGACACCCTCTCACTGCAGCAGCGAGATAAAGGACTGAGGATAAGTACAACGGATATATCAAAGGACAGAACAGTTTCAGTTTATCTAAGGTTGGGACCTTAGTAACCAAACCGTGAAAATGACGAAGGAAACTTAGATGTACCAAAACCGAACATTAGTCCGCGGTGACAACCTCGAGGAAATGCGAAAGTTCCCCGACGAGTGTATAGATCTGATTGCCACCGACCCGCCTTTCAATTCCAATCGCGACTACTTCGTTCCGTTTCGCGACCAACACGGACAAGAACCCGATGCACTTGTAAAAGCATTTGCCGATACTTGGACGTGGGGCGAATCCGCAGAAGAAGCATATCAGCATCTTCTCGTAGAAGAAGGTGGCCAAATCGGGGAGACCATCCGAGGACTTCGGCAATTCCTAAACGAAACACCTATGATGGCTTATCTCGTGATGATGACTGTAAGAATCGTGGAAATGCACCGGATCCTCAAAGACACCGGAAATTTGTACCTTCACTGTGATTCGACAGCCAGCCATTATCTCAAAATTGTTCTGGATGCAGTTTTTAAACCACAGCAATTTCGCAATGAGATTATCTGGCAACGAACCAGTACACATAACGATGGCAAACAATATGGAAGAATTCACGACACGATTCTATTTTATAGTAAAAGTGATAAAAGAGTGTGGAACCCTGTCTATACAGAACTCGATCCAGCATATAAAAAAAAGAAGTACCGATACGAAGACGAAAGGGGAATTTATAGAATTGACAATTTATACGCTCAAGGTGTAACTCAAAAAGGAGTATCAGGTCATCCTTGGCGAGGTGTAAACCCAAGTCCCTCAGGCAACCATTGGAGAGCACCACGGAGAAACTCTTGGCCAGAAGGTGTTGAACCACCTGAAAATTATGAAACCCTTTCGGTTCACGAAAAACTTGAAGTGTTGGACACTAAAGGATTAATTCATTGGCCCAAAAAAGGCAGTATCCCAGGTTTCAAACGATATTTATCGACGTCAAAGGGGCGAAGAGTTCAGGATATTATCACGGATATAAAACAACTTGGAAAAAGGTCTCCAGAAAAAACCGATTACCCCACCCAGAAGCCGATCGAACTCTACAAGCGCATTGTCGCAGCCTCATCAAATGAGAACGATCTTGTCTTGGATCCGTTCTGCGGATGTGGCACAACATTGATGGCAGCTGAAGCACAGAACAGACACTGGATCGGGATCGATGTAACATATCTCGCTACAGGAGCCGTAAAACTCCAAATTGAGAAATTTTTCCCACAACTGCGGAATGAGATCATAACCACCGGCACACCCGAGAATGTCGAACAGGCTTTGGAACTTGCAAACACAAACTCACAGGGATTCGAGGAATGGTGCGTTACCCACGTCTTGAAATTCAAATCAAATGCCAAGAAAGTAGGAGACCGCGGAATTGATGGTAGATTTACTTTTCCCCTCGGAAAAATAAAAGGAAAACAGGCTTACGGCAAAGCCGTCGCGCAGGTAAAAGGAGGAAATTACTCTCTCGGACATATCCGAGACTTCCGCACCGCCATGCAGAACGAGGAGGCGGAGTTAGGCATTTTCGTGGTAACCCGTCCGCCATCAAGCGGTATGCGGACAGAAGCAAGCCGTGCTGGGACCTACCGACATCCATTTTATGACATGGAAACCCCACGTCTACAAATCTACGAGATCCAAAACCATTTCAGAGGCATCCCCCCAAGACTCCCCTTCGGCGAAAGAGCCGTGTTGTAATCACACACAGTCATAAGAATCTGTCAGAGACTGTCAATTGACACACTTTGACAGATAATGACACACAATATCCCCACCCCAGAGCAAATCCTCACGTAGACGCTTGGCATTTCCCCATATAATGTGGTATAATTTTTTAGTGTCCGGTTTAGGGTGGTTCTAACACCCTCCCACCAAATCGGGGGATAAATAAACTGGAACTGGAAATCCATAGTGAAAATTAAAGAAAACATCAAAAAGTCTGGCATCTTTTGGCTTCCGTCCTTCCCTGGACCAGTGCCCGGGGTACTCTCAGTATCGAACGAAGAAAGAATTGTCCTAGAAGTCGCGCAATCTCTTTTAAATAACCCAGCAAGTATGGTAAGTCCATTCATAGGTCTTAATGATGTATTCCAAGTAATTGGACATATTCAAGAATATGGATTTATTATACTTGATGGTTGTCAAGTTTCAACAGGTGGATTTAATTTCAACCTTAGTCAAATACAAACATCCCAAACAATCTGGGCACATCGGGTCTTTACTGGTTTTCCACACATTGAATACCTCCAAAATGGAATACCCTCTTTCAATACGTTCAAATTCTCTATAGAAGGGATCGACGAGTGGGTTTGGATACGCGGTATTAATGTTATTAACGCTATATACGGACATGGAGGAGATGCTACAACTATATCAAGCAAACCTCCAGAGAGTATTTCATTTAACCTTACTAACGGTATGCAGTTGAAAATTACGTTTGAAATGACGGGGATTGACGCTCCCAATCCTTGGAAAGTAGGAGCGACCCAAAAAACTTATTTCAAATTGGTTTCAGAGGATGCACAAGAGTTAGACCAGTTTCTCTCTGTCGCCTATAAGATTGTTGATTTGCTCTGTTTTACCATAAACGAAACAGTTCATTTCGATAGTATGTCAGCGACTTCAAACGCTATTATCCAAAATCATGGGGGCGGTATAACCTATCCGGCTCCGATCACTATTTATGATCCCAGTGCATATTACTACTCTAAAGATCAGCCTAAGATTGATCGGACGCAGATGTTGTTTACATTCTCGGACATACGAGACAATGCCGAGGGAATGATTAACAAATGGATTGAAAGTTATGAAGACTACCAGAATGCCTTTGAGCTATACTTTTTGGCACAATTGAAACCGCAACTCTCCTGGGCAGTAAAATTTCTGACTCTCGCACAAGGCTTAGAAGCATACCATCGGACGAGTTGTGATGAGAAATATATGGAGGACGATGAGTTTAAAAGGATAGTCAAACCGTTTATTAAGCAGTTCCCTAAAAGTGGAAGGAATTGGTTCGCGGCAAGATTGCAATATGCCAATCAGTTGAGTCTAAGAACTCGGATCCGAAGAATGTTTGAGGCATTTAACAACTACTTCAGCGAGGAGGAAAAAGCCTTACTCGTAGCCTATATTGTGGATACGCGAAACCACCTTACGCACCCTGATCCGGATCCGGATTCAGAATCGAAAGTGGCTAAAGGTCAGGATTTATATGTTCTCTGTATGAAAATGGAATTGCTTTTTGAGCTCCATTTTCTCAAGTTAACAGGCTTCACTCCCGAAAAGATTCAATCCATAGCGGATAATTGCCGCAAACTTCAATGGAAACGTTCTTTGAGTTTGTCGAGTAGCCAATAAATGTAGAACGTCTCTCTAAGAAATCATCACCCCTTACGTCCAAAATACCCAAGCCAACCGAGACGTTTCCTAACCGGTTCCGGCTTAGGTAACAACAAAATTCCACCAAGGGGGATCGGTAGGCTCCAGCGAACTTCCACCCCAATATGACTTCACCTGCCTCGCTTTCTGGTTAAGGACACATGTACCTTGGCAATCAATTCTCCAGAAATACTTGAGAAAAAAGTCTTGACTTTAATCATAAATTGTATATAATATATATAGCATGCGGGGCAGGGGTTCCACCTCGGCACGTACCTTGTGTCGAGTCCTGTCCATACCCGTGGAACGGTAGCGAGCATGTTGTATGTGAGGTCTTATCTACATTTTATTGGGATGAATGAATATCCTATCATCTCGAAAGGGGAAGTTTATATGACGCTTATCGTATCCGTCATATCAGCGGACGGTATTGTTATTGGGGGAGATAGTCTTTCGTCGCTGAATAGACAGATTAATATGAATCAGTCCGGCAAGGTCATTTGCCCTCATTGCGAGAAAGAACATACAGTAAAAGCAAATTTTCAAGGTAATATTAGCAGAGCAACATTCTCTCATACTGAAAAGGTCCTTCCTTTTTTTGGAAAATTCGGTATAGGAGTATTCGGATCAGGGATTATCGGAATTCACTCTGTTAACTTCCTGATACGTCAAATTGAGCATTCTTTCAAGGAAGAAATTAAAAAAGAGAAAAACAGAGAAAAAAATAGAAAACAACATAACAAACAACAAAATATACTCGCTAAAGGTGTTACCCAAATTGCTGAAAATGTAGGTATTAAACTACATAATTATCTGAAAAAACAACTTGATGCAGAAGAAAAATCGTTGGATGATTTTCCAGATGACCACATTTTTCTTGGTTTTCAAATCGTGGGATACGATGATCTTCAGCCAAAAACGATTGAAGTTTTGTTGTGCAAAGATGTAAGATTTCAGGTTTTTGATCAGTTAGCACCTTATGCCTCAGGTAGTAAAGAGATTGTAGCGGGAATATGGAATCTCCACAAGCCTGAAGAAGGACTCCAACCTATTTTCGAGATTTTCTCTTTGCAAGAAGCAATTGATTACGTTGATTTCTTAATCAATTCAACAATCGCGTACCAACGTTTTTTGCCGATAACCCCTAATGTTGGTGGCAATATTGATATCGCACTTGTGAGACCGTTCAAAGGATTTCAATGGATCCGTCAAAAACCGCTTGGGGAACTATTAGAAGAAGGAACATATGAAAAGATTCAGTGAGTTTCAACCAATTTACGAACAAACAGAAATGGAAAATGACGTAATTATAAGTTGTACTTTTGCGTCCGATCCTACTTGGGATCCTATTTCACTCGTGGAAAATCCTGGGAACTACGAGACGTTTCCTGGTTCCCTGCTCCTCAGTGAGCAACTCCCGGATTTTAAGCAGACAAGTATTCAGCCTTTCGATATTGAGGATCCGATCTTTGAGGAAACCTACACCGCCTATGTGACGAAACGGTCAAGTCAGTGGTGTGGATGGATTCCGGACGTTCCAGAAGTGGAGTGCGAGGAAAAAACAAAAACGGAACTGTTAAAGACCCTCGCTGATGAACTTCATAAAGCCTTAGAAGCAGAAGAAGAAGAATGGAAAAAGCTATTTGGGGAAGCTGTGAAGGCTGGAAAGTTTGAACCACTTCGCGAGGAAGCACTTGAAGATGTCCGGGCAGAAAGATTCACATACCTCTAAATCAAGTGGGGAGTTTTCGGAGTACGTTCACAAAACGACGAAGCCTTTTTGGGAACTTTATCGAAAACTTCCGCCACATGTCCAAACCCTTGCAGACAAACAATTTAAACTGCTTAAGGAAAATCCAAGTTACCGCTCTCTCCGGTTTGAGAAGCTCGAGGGGTACGATAATTATTGGTCCGTAAGGGTTACCAGAGGTTATCGAGCTGTGGCATCTAAAGAGGGAAAAACCTTTGTCTGGTTTTTTATTGGAGAACATGATACCGTGTATAATTGGCTGAGACGATAAGTATGCCGTCGACTTGCACCTTCCGCCAGAGAACGCACCGGCTACCCACCCAAAAACCCATCCAACTCTACAAACGCATTGTCAAATGACGAAGACCTTATCCTCGATCGGTTCTGTGGATGTGGCACAACACTCATCGCCGCTGAAGAACTGAAAAGATACTGGATAGGGATTGATTTCACCCACTTCGCTATGGACTCGCCTTTATATTGCCCCATGTAGTCGCCAATTTACCCGCAGGGTAAACCGCCAATGCCGACTTGAGTCCTTTTGTCACGAGGACCCCAATATCATCTTCAGTCAGTGCGACACTGAAAAACGCGATCTCGTCAAACTGACCGGAAAAATACTGACCCCATTGATCTAAAAAATTCGCACCGATACCGATCTCCGTGAAAGTATAGGAATCGGCAACCGTATCCCCTTCCTTACCGTTGTAATAGCCAGTTACGTTTCCCTCACCATCAAACACAAACGCATAGTGTCCCCATTTATTATCATCAAAGTCTGGAATGACGGGTTTCCATGCACTACTCCAGACTTCAACCGCCCCGCTTTGGAACCGAGTTGTGAAAGCCGGGTTTGTCGGTCCACTGATATTCGATATCAACCGATCATCATCAGCGGCATCACTCGGATTTGCCCACAAAACCAATGTAACCTCTCCGGCCAAGCCCAAATTCCCGACAACGACATGCCCTTTACTCTCATTTCCATCAAATTCCAACGCCGCTCCAAACTTACCGTCTTTTGTCCATTTTGGACCGTTCACAAGTTCTCCGTCTTTACCATTTTCAGAAGAATCCATCGCCGTATCACCCTTGCCTTCATCAAAGAGCCACATCCCGGCAACAGTTTTCAGATCAAATTCGGCACTGCTAACACCAGCAAACATCAGACTTAAGACAATTAGACCGAAACACGCGAGTATCAAATTCGCCATTACGACTTTCATCTATCATAGCCTCCTTTTACTTCGCAGGAGAATCGCGAATTGAGAATTTGTGACAGCATACTGATAGCCATTATAACACACGGGTTACAAATAGAGTAAAATTTTTCGGTGATTTGGGAAAATAGTCGGGAATGGAGTCCTATCCCTAATGCACGATTTAAGACTCTCTCATCCATTCGAGCGGTTCATTCCGTAGGTAGGGCAGGAGCATGCTTCGCAGCCGCCGATGCGCATGGTATAAGTGCGTTTTAACAGTGCCTTCCGACCTGTTCAAACGGAGTGCGATCTCCTTAATCGGGAGTTCCCTTCGATAGCGCAGTCTAAAAACGCGTCGCTGTCCGGGTGAGAGTCGGCGAATCGCCTGACGAATAATACGTCCAAGTTCTTCACTTTCCAGTGCCTCAGCAGGGCAAGGACGGGTCTGTGCCATAGGCAGCTCACTGTCGGTGTCAATAGGTAACGCTTCAAACATAAGGACGCTTTGCCTGTTCCGTTTTCGCAGGAAGTCAATGCTACAATTGACAGCAATCTGGTAAAGCCAACTGTAAAACGTCGAATCCCATCTGAAGCGCGGCAACCCCTGAAACGCCTTGAGAAATACATCTTGACAGAGATCCCGCGCCGTTTCCCGATCCTGAACACGCAGATAAATCAGATTGTATATTTTTCCTTGATATTTCAGAACCAGTGGATTAAACGCTTCTGTATCTCCATTCTGAACCCGCTCAACAAACTCACAGTCATCAATGTTCTCCAATTGCGTTGGTGTGAACAAAGTAGTGGGGTATTTTGTGTCTGCCATGATACTTCTCCGAATATAACAACCTATTATTGAAAAATAAAAAGGAGTGTCTTCCCATTTGCTATTAAAGACGCGACTTAGGGCAGAAAAGGTTGCAGAATTTTAGAAAAGTGCGAAAACTGTGTGGAATTGTGGATGGATTTTTTTAAGAACAGCGTGTAGGTTGGGTCAATTAGTCTTCCGTTTCTTCTGCCACCTCATTTTCTTGCATAATCTCTTCCAACTTCATCCCGATGCGGAAGGCAACAATACAGATACCCACTGAAATAGCGAACAACCACCGATAACCGATAGAAGGCGCGAGAATCCCGCCCAAGAGCGGTGCAAAACTCACAGGCATGAGCAGCGTGTTCATGAAACCGATGTAACTCGGACGGTTTCGCGGCGGCGCGATATTCAGCATGTACGCCATAAAACCGACCATCATACCGTTGGACAAAATACCGCCAACGATGAAAATTAGAAAAAAGGCAGGCATCCGTAATGCAATAGGCAATATTTCCGAAGCGTAGGCAAGTGCTGGTGGAATACCCATCAGACCTGCTGTGACAATTAGCAACATGCGAACGCCATATCTTTCACCAATGTACCCCCAGATTGTGTTTGAAATGACGCCGCTTAGCGCAGAACACACGATGAAAAAGCCTATTGTCGCTTCTGAAAACTCAAGTTTATTCAAGGCATAAGGGATATAGAAGGGGGCTGCCATCCCAGAGAAATGCGCAAAGACTCGAAAGAAAATGAAGCGTCGGTAATTATGATCTGTCTGTAGAAAGTAAAATCCCTGTTTCAAGTGTTGCGAGATCGGTTGCCGGGACGGTTGGACGGGATGGATAGGTTCGCGCACCCCCAAGAAACTAATGAAAGAGAAGAACGCCGCCATCACCGAACAGATAAAGAGCAAGGAGTAGTTATACGGAAATCCGAGATCGGTATCCAGATTACAGACAGTACCGATAAAATACATCGTGAAGGTTTTAAACGCTCGTGTAATATTTCCGAGTATACCTGTAAATTCCGATTCGTCTCCCAATACCGCACGCACCAAAAACCCGACCCAGATAGCGAAAAAACCACCGTACAGTTGGCGTAGACTAAAGAAACGGGCGCGCTGCTGGGGTGCTATCGCTTTAGAGACGATGTCCATGTAAGGGAGCGTCGAAACCCCCATAGCAGAAGAAGATATGAAATAGAAGAAAAGAAAACAACCGGCGAGCAACATAGGATTTTGCTCACCAATCGCAACCGTAGAGAAGAAGATAGCAAGCCACGCCAAAACGCGAACGGTCATCCCGAGCACATAGAACGGCATTTTGCGCGGGCGATGTTCGAGTAGGTTCGATATCAGGAGCTGGGGCCACATCCAACCAACTGTCATCATTGAACCCGTTAAACCTACGAGAACATCCGAACCACTTAGCTTATAAATAAAAGCAGGTAGCACGGTCGATGAATCCGCAAACGCCAAATTAATACGCATAAAGGTGCCTTGCAGCAGCGCAAATCGAAAGTTTCGCCGTTGGACACCTGCTTTTTTAAGCATTCTCTCTTTTGTTCCTGTCCCAATTTTTTATATTATAACCGCAGCAATCAGAAATTCTGCACCTTATCTTTTGACACAATTTTTCAAATTAGGTTGAATTAAAATTTGCTTTACAGGACTCCAAAGTTGTGCTAAATTCCCTATAAACTCTTGTGGTTATCAGTTATCGGTTTTCAGTTAAGAGGTCTTCGTTTAATAAACCCTCTTGTAACTGAAAACTGGAAACTAATTAAGAAGGAAATATATATGGAACCTCTTCGGATTGGATTTCTCGGTGCCGGCGGTTTCGCACGGCACACCATTTATCCCGCACTTCATCTCGCTCCTGTCGCATTGCAAGCCGTTTGCGATGCCGACGAAAATCGCGCAAAAGACGCTGCCGGTAAATTCGGCACCGGTAGATATTACACCGACCGGCACGAAATGTTTGAAAAAGAAGACCTTGAAGCCGTTATCATTAGCATGGGGCCCGACCCTCGACAACCGCTTGTGCTTGAAACACTCGCAGCGGGGTACCACGTCTTCGTCCCGAAACCTCCGGCACCCTCTCTCGCGGAAACCCTCGAACTGGCAGAAACCGCAGAACAGCACGGCAAAACGCTAATGGTGAACTTTCAACGCCGGTTCAGTCTCGGTGTGCGAGAAGCAAAGCAGATTATGCAGACCGAATCCTTCGGGCAACTCACGCAACTCTTCTGCTCGTTCTGTAGCGGAAAATATCCGACCGTGAAGCAGTATCTGCTCGATTTCGCCATCCACCATTTCGATTTGGCGCGGCACATCGCCGGGGCGGACGTGAAGGAACTTAGCGTTTTTCACAACGAAGTCGATGGACAAGGCGCGTTTGCTGTTGCAGTAGAATATACAAACGGCGCGGTAGGAAGTTTACAACTGACGAGTCAACGCTTGTGGCAGCGTAACTACGACTACATCGAAATTACCGGACAACACGAATACATCGTTTTAGATGGCCTGTGGGGTGCGCAACACTTCACGGAATCTGGGAACACTTTCACCTCAAACTTTTCTGATCAGCGGAACGGTGAACTGACAGGCGACGGTATAAGCCTCACCGAATTCGTCAACGCCATCCGCGAGGACCGGGAGCCAATCTCAAGTATCCATGACTGTGTAGGCACGATGCGGTTCTACGATGCCGTCCTTCAGCGGAAAAAAGGGCTTATTTCGCTTTAGTGGCTATCGGCAGTCGGCTATCGGCTTTCAGCAAAGAGATCACAGTGGCGTTACCAACATCCGCAATTGCTACAACTCTCTGCTGATTGCTGACCGCTGACGGCTACCCGCTATTAATACTCTCCAAAACCTCAAGACACGTCTCTCCGTTGACCAACCGATGATAATACGCCACGACGCGCGCTGTAAAATCCTGATTTTCGCTCAAACCGCTTGGCGATGCAGACCCGACAGGTGACCAAAGCGTCGCATTCGAGAAAATAGCAGAAATACGTTCCGACACATCCGCCCGACTCGCCCCAAACGCCCCTGTCAGAATGTCCTGTATTGTTCGGTCAGGATCACGGATCTCATACTCCGTACCGGTATCAGTAATACCCCGATAGTCATCAGCACCCGACACCGTATGCGGTGTTAGGAATCGGAGGACGGTTGCGAAGGAATACGCGAAGTCGGATTTAAAAAGTTCCGGACTGGCATCATAGTTCGGCGAACGGACGATATCCGCAGCGCGCTCCCGTAACTTCACCGTCTCGATGATGTTAATACGGGCACTGTCATCTTTGACACTTCGGATACGGTCAACAAACTCCAAGGTGTATGCCCTTGCACTTTTCCCAGCTATCGGAATATCCGCCTCCACAATCTCGGCATATCCCTCCATAAGACGTTCAAGATGCGGCGCGAAGGTAGGATGCGCCGCCGCTTCGTTAACGTATTCAATACCAGAAAGCGTCCCTTTATGCGTAATCCCCGGTACATGTACAGAATTCACCAAGAGCAACTTCCAATCGTGATACGGTTCAATGCTCTCCCGACTCACAACAACACCCTGATCCTGAAGTTCGCTGAACGGCACGCGTAACATGTCCTTCAAGTCTTCCAAGATAAGCGGTGTCGCGGGCGACTTCTCGGCGTATGTTATCAGTTCATCGGGTGTTTCAATCTGGGCGCGCGCAGCCGCTTTAATCTCTTCAGGTACAGCATACACCTGTGGCACAAGTCGATCTCCCATTTCGTTGAGAAAACCGACGTTTGTTTCCAACCACGTCGTATAAGCATCGCTGCGCTTCGGATACTCGTCGCAGAGAATATCCCGAATAATATCGCCATTATTTCGGAGATTATCGGTATTAATAACGCAGAGCGTCGCATCAGCACCATGATGAGAAAAATAACGATAGAGGGTCTCGTCCAGTACATCCATCGCCAACTCACCCTTGGCAATCCCCGCCTCAGTTACACCGATAAGCACGAGGTCTAGTGGATTCTCAGTTTGGGAATAGAACCAGTCACGACCGGTTTTAGTGGAGAGGGTCGTTGCCCCAACAACGCTCTCAACCCGTTGGACATTGTGGATGCCACTCAAGTCAAATGTGACAACATGATAGACACCATCCTGTCGATTAAAGGCATCGGCTTTTTCCGTACCCCGTGGCTGTCCAACAAAGATGCCACCGTTGTAGAGGTTCCGTTGGTTGAGGATATGAACAAACTCATGAGTCAAGGCGCGTTGCAGACCGCCCGCACCAATTGCGAGGATTTTGATTGGAATCATTTTTTTTACCTATTAAATCTGGGCACCGTTCCACTTCGTTTCACGGTGATTTTTGCTTAATCCTAACGTCCTTTAGGGTTTTGAAAACTTAAGCAAAAACCGCAAGGACGAGAGACACAGCACCAAGGTTAAACAGACAGAATATCAGCATAGAGGGTTAAATAAGCCTCGGCGATGTGTTTCCAATCGTACGGTTGAACGCGTGCAACGCTGGCTTCACCCATCTCAACACGTCTTTTTCCGGCGTTGACGAGTTTGACAAGGCTCTGTGCCAGTTCGTCGGCATCCCCCGGATCAAAAAGCGCGCCGTTAACGTCCTCGGCTACAAGTTCTTCGATGCCTTGAACGCGACTCGCAACAATCGGAAGTCCTGTCCCCATCGCCTCTAAAACGACAAGGGGCATGCCTTCTGCAAGCGACGGTAAAATGAAGATGTCGGCACCGCGGTATTTCCCAGGCAACTCCGAATACGGCACGGCACCTGCAAAACGGATATGATCGGTTACGTCAAGGTCTGATGCCAACTTCAGGAGTTCTTTCTGATAGGGTCCATCGCCGACAATTTCAATTTCAAAGTCGTGTGCTGCGTTCTCAACGATTTGCGGCAGGGCGCGGATCAGAAATTGGAAACCCTTGCGTGGAATGAGCCGCCCGATTGTGAGGATTCGGACTCTTTCTGGGTCCGGCTCACGAGACGATGGCTCAAATCGGCTTAAGTCTAAACCGTCAGGAATCACATCCATCTTCACATCAGGAGCCGTCTCTTGCGCGAGTTCACGTAAGCCGTCGCTACACGCAACCACCGCTGACGCATTATTCCAAATCGAGCGGATAACAGGCTTCAGCAACAGGTATAACCATCGATAATACGGCGGATCGGGATTCCGACGCGGCACATCGCGACCGCCTAAAAACACGAGGTATGGCACATTATGGCGTTTCCGCAAAAGATACGCACCCCCACCGGCAGGAATACCAAAAAACACTTGGACGATGTCGGGTTTAAACTGCTTTGCGAACCGCAGTCCATAAAAACTTGAACTAACAGCATAGGTCAGCATCTCATGAACAGCACATACATCCCGGTTCTTCCGAAGCGCACGCACTCGATGCACATGAAAACCCTCTACCGTCTCGTCGGTCGGACAATCACGGAATTGCGAAGTAATTAGATGCACATCGTGTCCGGCTGCAGCGAAGTGCTTACCTAAGAAATAACTCACCCAACCCCCGCCGCCACCGATTGGCGGAAATTCGTGATTGAACATCAAGATTTTTTTCGGAGTATCATTCATCCGCGTCCTCGCGCAAATGCTACTACAAATCCGATAATCGCATCTGCAATATTGACCCCTGTAACAGATTCCAGTTCCTCAAACCCTGGCGACGGGTTAACCTCCAGCACAACGGGTCCCTCGTTTGTCTGGAGCAGATCAACCCCTGCTATCTCTAACTCAAGTGCTGCTGCCGCTCTGATAGCAACATCGGTGTATGTCTCTGATAATGAGACTGTCTCCCCGGATGCTCCCCTGTGAATATTCGCCCGGAATTCGCCAGCAGGCGCGCTCCTTTTCATCGCCGCAATCGCTTCACCCCCTACGACGAGAACACGAATGTCAACACCCCCGGCTTCTGCAATAAAGGGCTGAATGACGTAATCCTCGTGCAAATCACACAGCGCATCTACGGCTGAAGTGAGGGAGGTCGGCGTATCCAGCAACATAACGCCCTTACCGTGGGTCCCGTGAAACGGTTTTAAGATAAACGGATAATCTCCCATTTCGGCTACGGCGTTCTCTAAAAATGTGGCGGAACCGACGGTGAGGCTCGGTGGGACGGGTAACCCGTGCTGTGCCAGGATACGGAGGGAGTGGAATTTATGGCGAGCCGCCGCGATCGCCTTCGCTCGATTCACCACAGGCGTACCGATCCATTCAAAATGCGCCACAACCTCTTCGCCATACCGCACGGTTGTACGGCTGAGACGCGGCACGAGGACGTCAAAATCCTCTGCGGGTTTTCCGTGATAGGTAATTCGATTGCCATTTTCACCTATATGGAGGTAGAAACCGAAAGGATCTAAAATCTCGGCGGTGTGTCCTGCCTTGAAAGCAGCTTCACTGAGACGGCGCGTAGAGTGGTTTTGAGGGCCCCGGGAGAGGATACCAATTTTCATATCGCGTTATTGTATTGCAGTTTTCAGGGCTTTGGCAACACACTCAGAGGTATTCTCACTCTGTTGAATCTGTTTCGCGAGGGTTTCAACATCAGACATTCCTACCCATTGCTGCCGTTCCTTTGTGTAATCGCCTCTGCCTGCCTCAAATTGATGGATAAAACGCACCATTCCATCAGGTCCAAGCTTGTCAATCAACGCCTTAAAACCGAGTTCTAAAATTTGATCATCCGTCATAGTAAGTGCATCCATTTTTATTTCGGGTAAACCCAGATTTTGAGCGCTTTCTCCGCGAGTTCCTCCGCCCTCGCTCGAATGGCAGCTTCATCCCACTTCGCTACTTGGAGTAGGCTATTATTCATTTTCTTTGAGATAATCACTCAATTTCCTCAACAACCGTTTTTGCCGTTCCTCGGAAATAGAGCCGATGTGCCCTATTATCTCATCCACCTGTATTTGACTTAGAAAGCCAAGTCGGATTAAAGAAGTTTCCCTAAGCTGCTCCAAATTATCGTCTTGAGGTGTGACAATTTCGTCGAAACCTTCGACACAATACTGCAACCTTGTGGTGAGACCGCAAACGATGAAAGCGCGATAATTGTGTGGTAACTGTCGTAGGCAAACCGCAGGTCTCAGTTTTAGTCGCCCCTCGGCATCCTTTAAATAGACAATGATTACGTCACGCTCTCTCATTTCGTTCCTTTCGTTTGATCGTGGACTTAGGCTCATCACTGCATGCGGGCGCGCGCGCCGTAGTATTACACGCCTCGCGAGTGCCTTTATAGTCAGGATTTACTGCGA
>JAPPII010000114.1:175507-226046 GCA_028820845.1 Candidatus Poribacteria bacterium | reverse complement strand
CCAGCATATCCAGTGTATACTCGGGTTCATCATCGCTATAAGCACCTTCTAAACCCCGCGCAGGGATAGGCACTATAGCGTTACACGCCTCGCGAGTGCCTTTATAGTCAGGATTTACTGCGACCAGCATATCCAGTGTATACTCGGGTTCATCATCGCTATAAGCACCTTCTAAACCTCGCGCAGAAATGGGCTTCTCAAGGGGCTGCTGTGCTTCAATGTCCGCTTTCTTCAACTTCTTAGTTGGATTTCCCATATCAACTTCCTCCATATAGGTATCATTTCACCTCATTTATCCGATACGTTTCGCACAAAAAGTCTTCAAGCTCCTCAAAGGTATCAAAAATCCGTTCACACAAATTCTCAAAAAAGATACTCCGCGTCTCACTGTAAACCGCATACACCGGTTTATTATAACGGGAAGCGTAGTTCATTTCACTCAACACACCCGGTGACAATTTGTCCGTAGGATAGAGAACGACCACAAAATCGCTCTGGTGGATAAATTGGTAATCCCGCGAAATCGTTCGCGTTTTAATCTGTTCAATCACATCATCATCCATCTCACTCATCGTTGGGGGCAGGTTCAGCGGGTCAGCACCATCAACTTTCGCGCGGGTAACGAGTGCCATATCCTTAATAGAGAGCGGGTCAAAGACAATAAACGAACGACTCAACCGTTCGCCCATCTCACGGATTTTCTCAATCTCCTCTGGGGTGTCACTTAAGAGCGTAATTGGATAACTGAGATAGAAGACCGGCTTCCTCGGCGAAAAGAGGAGTTCATAGAAATTTTCGAGATCGTGTTGTTTAGCGACAGCGTAATAGGGTTTCTCAATAAGTTGTGCCAATTGCCGAGTCAGGAACTCTTCCTCATCCAACCAGACATTGAGGGTCGCTTTCCCAGTGCCTGACCATTGCACAGACTGTTCCATCCGTTCCGATATATCGGTGATATTATCAACAACGTTGATGAGCATGTCGGGTTGGATAATTTCAATATCCTTGTAAGAGAATCCTTCAAGGAGACTGCCACGCCACCGAAAAGAGGCATGCAATCCGATAATAGCATGTTGATAATCTGCAGCGAGTTGCGCGATTTCATAGAAAGCCGTCCGCCGTGCTAACGATAGAACCGCTGGATCCGAATCAAGCACCTTTTCCGTAAAATCAACGTGGGATTCCGCCCCGATTTGGCGCATAAAGTCCCCGACATTAAAGAAACCGATATTCAGCCCTTTTTGCACACAGAAGGTCGCGAAATCTGCCATTAACTCCTTGCGTCCCGAACAACTGATGCCGGTACAGATGACTTTCATAACTTCAAAGCCTCCTTAGACTCTGGCAACTTCCTCAAGCGGAATCACTTCAGCCGTCCCAGCTTCAATTTCAGCAACGCTTTGCTCTAACCTTTCGGCGACCTCTGGACGCAATTCCAATCCCTCATCGGGATCGTAGTGATAGTCCTCCAGCGCGAGTTCCAGGAGTTCATACGCAACGAAAAACTCCCGAAATGCCTCCGATAATTTCTGGTAGGGCAGATTCTCTTTGAGCAGCAAGGTAACCTTCGCGTGGACAATAAAGAGTTCCTGATTAACCAACGCATGCAGCAATTTCCGATATTCCGCTTCTGGCAACTCGGCGATTTTCTTTTCTGGCATTGGATCGCTTTTGAGGTAGCCTCCCATTCGGCGGACCATCCGTTCCTCCAGCGTCGTCTTGCGATTAGTGAGGATATATTCGCGATGCCGCTTTAACTTCTTAGCGACTGAAGTATGCATATCCAACCCGTCAAGTGGATCCTCTTCGTATTCCTCCAACCATAAGGCAAGACTTTCATATCCGCAGAAGAATTCGCGGAATTCTGTCTCCAATCGCTCCCTGTTTTTCGGTGAACTGTGTTCACTGAGCAATACAAGCAGCCGTTCGCGCGAAGCAAGGATGGACTCAGAAACAAGCCTCTGTAGGAGGACACATAATTCAGCGCAGGACATATCCTTTATTTTCTTCATCTTAATGCTCCTTTGCTAACGATTTCAGTTGTGCGAGTGCCTCTTGCTCTTCCATTTGCCACGGACGATGCGCCGGTTTATCCCGCTTCCGCGGCGGTCCACCCAGAACGAGAATATACGCACGTCGCACTTCTGCTGTAGTGTTCGGCGCGGAATAGTGCAAAGTTCTACAGTGATGGAACGTCGCCCCACCAGCAGGTATCGGACACGCCACCGCCTCTGATGTGTCAACGTCATCTGTTACCAACCCATGCACGAGCGGATCGTTGTCAATATGACGGTGCCAACGTACCTGACCCTTGTGCGATTTCGGGATGAATTGGAGACAGCCGCTCTCAACCGTCGCTTTGTCAAGTGGCAGCCAGACACTCAAACTATGCGGCACAATTTCAGGATTCCAGTACGCCTCATCTTGATGCCATGGGGTTTCGTTACCGTAGTGCGCAGGCTTCAAAATCATGTGCCCACCACCGTTGACCTTCTCGGCTTCGACACCGAGCAGCTTCGCAGCAAGCCGATGCGCGTTTCGGAAATAGACCGTCTCACGGAGTTCAGGAAACTGTGCCTCTGGACCTAATACCTGGGGCAACGTCTCCCGTCCGTTGTGCGCACGTGGACCCGCCAGATCAAAATAGCGTCCCTCCGCTTCCCCAGTCCGCTCCGTGAAGAGCTCGTCATAAATCCCCTTGAGCCATTCAATCTCTTCATCCGTTGTGATGCGCGGAATGCTCAGATACCCATTATCCCGAAAAAACGCAACCTGTTCACCAGTCAAATCAACCTGAAAGTCAGCCTTGAAATTCATAACTATCACCGAATCAAAATATCGTAAGGCAAAATCGTAACGACTTGTATCCCATCTTCAAAACCAAACAGACTCAGCCAAGTCAGAACATGCTCCGACCGAGTCCCTAACATCGCCAGCAGCGGATCACTCACTACCAATTGTAGCGGCACCTGAACCGATCCCTCCATATCTTCAATCATCCGCTCCATAAGCTGCTCAAAAAACGGTTTTTGCTTTGGTAACACCATCAGGTTAACTTCGTCATCAGCAGAGAAACCCGCCTGCTCCTTAGCAATAGAGAGTGCCGTGTCCAGTCCACCGAGTTCATCAACGAGTCCAAGTGCTTTCGCCTGTTGACCCGTCCAGACGCGTCCCTGCGCAATCTCATCAATTTCAGCAAAGGATTTGTTCCGTCCCGTCGCTGCCTTACCGACGAAATCTTCATAGATCGTCTTCATCATCTTTTCGACACGCTCGCGCTCGGTAGGCGTAAAACCGGCGTAATCTGAATAGAGGGTGGAATTCCGCCCATACCTGATGATTTCCTTCGTTAGACCGACTTTGTTATAGAGACCTTTCATGTTCAGTTTACCACCAAACACACCAATAGAACCCGTCAAC
The DNA here is from genome assembly GCA_028820845.1 of Candidatus Poribacteria bacterium. Classification (NCBI taxonomy): domain Bacteria; phylum Candidatus Poribacteria; species Candidatus Poribacteria bacterium. The sequence goes on along the minus strand of JAPPII010000114.1, from coordinate 222,626 downwards.
GTACTTGGATGCGCAACAATTGTCCCCGCTGCCATGGCGATATAGTAGCCACCCGATGCAGCGACATCGCCCATCGAAACAACGACCGGTTTTTCGCGTTGTGTCAACATCACTTCACGCCAAATTAGGTCGGAAGCGAGTGCAGAACCGCCCGGACTGTCTATACGGAGCACAACCGCCCGAACGGAATCGTCGGTACGGACTTTCTCAAACGCCTCCTTTAACACACTCGGTGTAATCACTGCCATTGAACCGAAAAGCGATTCAATACTCGGCAAGATAGGACCGTTGGCATAGATAAGTGCAATCTGATTCTCGGAGGTGGGTTGCGCGCGCTGCGGTGGATTGAGCATGCTGAAGAGCTGCATAAGTCCAGCGAAACTGTTCATATCCGGGACTTTTCGTTTGCGTTCACCATCCGGTTCCACGACTTGAACATCCTCGTTTTCAGATGCCGTTTTCAGTGCCGTTAGGAGCTCGTCGTAATATTGAAGCGCATCAACCAATTTCTCTTGTAGTGCCTCTTCCGCCGTAAAGGGACCGCGGTCCATCAAATCCGACGCGCTTTCTGCTGTAATACCCTCTCGACTCTCAGCGATATGGTTTAGCAATTGCGCGTACAAATCGTCAAGTAGCGTTGTCATCGACTCACGGAATGCATCCGACATCCCATCGCGCATGTAGGGTTCGACACCGGATTTGTATTTTCCCATGGCCAGCATATCGGCTTGGATATCCAACTTATCCAATAAACCCTTATAGAACATAATCTCGGCGCGTAAGCCGGTTAAATTCAGACCGCCTGCAGGTATCAAAACGACGCGATCCATCGTAGCCGCGAGGAGATACTCGGCATTTCCGCCGCCTTCCAGATACCCGATCGTCTCTTTTCCCGCTGCTCGGAATTCGTGAAGTTTGCTGCGGATCTCTTGGAGTGTCGCCCAGCCGATACTTACATCGTCTATTTTGAAGACAATCCCAGCGATGTCATCATCTGTTTTGAGGGCATCTAATTTTTTAAAGAGTCCGCGCAGCGTCTGCGTTGCGGACGTACCAAAGGTACTAACAACTTTCGTATCAGCATAGGCACCCTTCAGTGTGAATTCAGCATAATTCTTTACAGGCAGCACCGTTTCTTCCGCCGCGTGTTCCTCGGCGAGCACAGGCGAAACAAGAACAAACAACATTAGCAGAAATGCGAATTTTTGTAATAACCTCATCTATCTTTTCCTCTCCTTTTCTATCCTATTTAACGCTGCTATTTTATCACAAAATGCTGAGTGTGTCAAGTCTCAAAATGGCTATATGGCTATTCCCCGATGCGCTGGGCAACGAGTACCAAATCCAAAACGTTGACGATACCATCACCATTAAGGTCCGGCGAATTCTCCCCAAAACGCGAAGCAACAAAGGTCAAATCTAAGATGTTGACAACGCCATCTCCGTTGACATCCGTAGGAGTTTGTGTCAAGACAGGCGTAAAATCCCATAGAAGAATAGTGCCGTCCCAACTTCCACTCGCAAGCATTCTACCATCCGGCGAAAATGCCAATTCTTCGACATCACTTGTATGTCCCTTGAGGATAGCAGTAGGTGGTTCTTGAATATCGTGCGTCCGGAAAGTCGTTGCATCCCAGAAAAAAATGGTGCCGTCCCAATCACCACTCGCAAGCGTTCCACCATCCGGCGAAAATGCTAACGCGTCAACCGCAATTGCGTGTCCTGTCAGGGTAGAAAGCCGTTGTGTTGTATCCGTATCCCATAGCTGAATCAGTCCGTCCGCGCCCCCACTCGCTAAGGTTCTACCATCAGGTGAGAACGCTAACGCATAAACATCATCCCTACTCCCCTGAGTTACGTCCTGTTTTCCAAGGGTCGCAAGGCGTTGTCCTGACTCGACATCCCACAGCAAAACCGCGCTATCCCCGCCGCCACTTGCTAAGGTTGTGCCATCCGGTGAGAACGCTAACTCAAAAATCCAATGTATATGCCCTTCAAACGTCGTCAACTGCGCCCCGGTTGTTAAATCCCATAAGAGAATAACATCATTCAATCCATCCACAGTTGCAAGGGTTCTACCGTTGGGAGAGAACCTCGTGGTTGTGCTGACAGACCCGTGTTGCAACGTGAGGTGTGCCAGCGTCCCACCCCTTGCACGCCAGAGATGCACGTCTCTGTCAGTCCCACCTGTACTGGCAAAAGCCACACCATCTGATAAAAAAGTCGCTGCTCGAATCCAACGCGTATCCCCAGTGATGAAGGATTCCTGCACTTTTGCTGTCCCTATATCCCATACACGTAGGACACGGTCCTCGCTCCCACTCACAAGCATCTTACTATCTTGCGAGAACGCAAGTGCCGTAATATATCCTAAGTTTGCATGGAGAATCGCCTTAGATTCGGTATAGATAGTATTCGGTGCCGACAGCCTATTAACATCCCACAACCGAGCCGTATTATCTTCACCCACACTCGCAAGGGTTCTGCTATCCGGGGAAAACGCCAGAGAAAGGATGGGACGGGTATGTGCCGTAAGGACTGCTATCTGCCGATGTGTATTTGCATCCTACAAGCGAATTGCGTTATCCTCACCCTCACTGGCAAGAAGTGTTCCATCCGGTGAGAAGGCAACCGCAGAAACAATCTCTGTAGGTTCAATAAAACTCCAGCGCGACTGGCGCGTGTCCATATCCCACAACTGAACTCTATTACCTCTATCTCCACTCGCAAGGGTTCTACCGTCCGGAGAAAACGCCAGCGTCAACACTTCAGGTCCCACGCGAATAGCGTCGTGTTCACCCGTAGCGACATCCCATAACCGAATCATGCCATCCCGACTGCTACTCGCAAGCGTTCGACCGTCCGGGGAAAACGCTACAGCCGTGACACCTCCCCCGCGTCCTTCAACCGTGACACCTGCGTGTCCTTCAAAGGCTCCACGATGTTGGGCGGTAGGGACATCCCACAACTGAACGACATCCTCATAATCCGCCCCACTCGCAAGCGTTCTACCGTCCGGGGAAAACGCCAGTGTTATGACCCGCCGCCACCATTCATGTCCTTTAACCGTAGTGAGGAGTTGTTTCGTGGAAATATCCCATAAGAGCACTGTTCCGTCCATTCCACCACCCGCAAGTATCGTCCCATCCGGCGAATACACACACGAATGGATGCCACGCACATGATCGGTGAGTAAATCGACTTCTTGATAGGTCTGCGCATCATAAAGCCAGATGCCTATGGAACTTGCCACGGCAATTTGTGTTCCATCCGGCGAAAACTGGACATCAGTAGCGTCGCCTATACCGAGGCGCGCGCTGGCAGTTTCAGGTAAATGCCACCGTGTGGAATCTTCAGTGAAACCTTCGGGTAAAAATAATACTAAGGTCAACAGCAGAGCAATAAGAAAAAAGAAAAACTGGGATTTTTGCATTTTTTACTCCAATTCTTGGTTGAAATGGTTCGCAACAAGCATCAAATCCAGAATGTTTATGATACCATCACCGTTGAGGTCCGGTGAAGCCTCTCCAAAACGCGAAGCAACAAAGGTTAAATCCAAAATATTGACAACACCATCTCCATTGACATCCGCAGGTATCTGCACACGTGTCAGAGACTGCAGTTGGATTGTCCCATCAAGACTCGCACTCGCCAGTATACCGCCATCAGCATCCGGCAGAAATCTCAAAGCAACAATCGGGGCAGCATCACCTTCAAAAGCCGCTTGTAATTGCCCGGTTTGCGGATGCCATAAACGAACGCTGTTACCCCAACCCGCACTGGCAAGTGTTCCACTATGAATATCTGGTGAGAACGCTAAAGCAAAAACGGGTGTGATGTGGTCTTCAAACGTCGAAAGCAGCCGCCCGGTGTGTGGATTCCACAAACGGATTGTGCTTCTCGCGTCCGGGTGCCAATAGCTACCGCTCGCTAAAATTTCATTGTCGGGCGAAAAGGCGAGTGCCTGAATTGAATCGGTGTGCGCTGAGAGACTGTGCCGGAGTTGACCGGTTCCCACATCCCACAACAAAATCGTGCCGTAAAAACTGGTGCTCGCAAGTGTTCTACCGTCTGGTGAGAATGCCAATGTGGTAACCATATCCCGATGCCCCTGAAGGACAGCATGACGGGCGGTTTGCTCCGAGGTTAAGTTCCACAAGCGAATCTCTCTGAAACTCCCACTGGCGAGCGTATTACCATCTGGCGAGAACGCCAATGCCACAACCGGATCGGTGTGTCCTATGAAATCTGCGCTATGTTCACCCGTTCGCGCGTTCCAGAGATGAACAATCCCCTCCTCACTCGCAACCGCAACCGTTTGCCCACCCTCCTTCTCGCTGGAAGGTGAAATCGCAAGCGCGATTACATCGTCTACCAGAATGGGGAATGACGTTACAGTATTTCCACTATAAGTGTCATATAATGCAATACCGTTTGGGCTTGCAACAGCGATTTGCGAACCATCCGGGGAAAAGGTTATAGCATTTAGGGTCGTTGCGCCGAGGGATACCTCGTCACTATCAGGCACGCGCCATTGTATCCCATCTCGCGCGAAGCCGCTGGGTAGGAACAAAGCATAAACGAATAGAAGGGTAAAAAGGTGAAATGTGTATGCCGTCAGTTTTCGGCTTTTGGAAACCATCAGAGACCCTCGGACACTTGTTGTAGCATAGACTGTTAAGCAGCAATTGGGGTTACTGATAACTGAAAGGATTACGCAGTAATCCGTACTGACGACTGACAACTATTAAAGGATGTATCTGCTCAAATCTTGATCCTCAACAATATCTGACAACTCCGATTTCACGTATTCGGCATCAATAACAACACTGCCTGCTTCGAGATCCGGTGCATCAAAAAACAGATTCTCAAAAAGCTTTTCCATGATCGTATGAAGCCGCCGCGCGCCTATATCCTCAACAGATTCATTCACCTTGAAGGCCAGCGCAGCAATCTCACCTATCGCATCTTCTGTAATCTCTGCTGCTATTCCTTCCGTTTGGAGCAGCGCAGCATACTGTTTCACGAGCGCGTTCTTCGGTTCAGTCAGAATCGATTTAAAGTCGCTTTTATTTAGGCTTTTCAGTTCGACGCGAATCGGAAAACGTCCCTGTAACTCTGGAATCAGATCCGATGGACTCGAAACGTGAAACGCACCCGCAGCAATAAAAAGAATATGATTTGTGCGAATCGCACCGTATTTCGTCGTTACTGTGCTACCCTCAATAATTGGGAGAATATCGCGCTGCACACCCTCACGGGAGATGTCGGGACCATGCCGAGATTCGCGACCCGCAATCTTGTCAATCTCGTCGAGAAATACAATACCCGAATTCTCAACGCGCTGAATCGCTTCACTGATGACAGCATCCATATCAATCAACTTTTCCGCTTCTTCCTGCATCAGAATCGTGCGCGCCTCGGATACCGGCACGCGACGTTTCTTCGTCTGGTTCGGGAGGATATTGCTGAACATGTCCTTAAAATTAATGTCCATCTCCTCAACACCACTCGGCGAGAAGATCTCCACAAACGGCATATTCTGATGCTTAACGTTGATCTCTACAGGTTTATCCTCAAGTCTCCCCTCGCGAAGCCAATCCCTAAATCTTTCACGCGTTTTCAGATACCGTTCACGTTCCTTCTCCCGCGCCTCTTCGGCTTCGACTTCAGGATCAGGACCCAGATCGAACGGCAATTGAAGGAGTTCATCTTCCTCCTCATCCTCCGATTCCTCGAGTGTATCTTCTTGTAAACGAGGCCGCTGCTGTAATGAACGTGGCACCGGGAAAATATAATCAAGAAGACGTTCCTCGGCAGCCTCCCGCGCCTTTTCCTCTACCGCTTCTGTCTGTTCAGATTTCACACGCCCAATAGCCGTCTCTGTGAGATCCCGAATCATGGATTCAACATCACGACCCACGTATCCTATTTCGGTATACTTTGAGGCTTCCACTTTGATGAAAGGCGCATCAACGAGCCGTGCGAGTCTGCGTGCAATCTCAGTTTTACCGACCCCTGTTGAACCTATCATGATAATGTTCTTCGGTGAGACTTCATCTTGTATATCTTCTGCTAACATCTGACGGCGCGCCCGGTTTCGGAGCGCAATCGCAACAGAACGTTTCGCTTCAAACTGACCGATAATATACTTATCCAATTCCTCAACAATCTGTTGCGGTGTAAGTGCATTCGCTAAAGTGCTCTTTCCATCTTTTACATTTACATTCGATTTCTCCAAAGGTAACCTCCCGAACATGGCTATCAGCGGTCAGCAGTCAGCAGTCAGCAGATCGTTGGATGTATTACAAACGTTGGTCATCCCCACAATGTTCTCTTGACTGACAACTGATTGCTGAAGGCTGACTACTATCTTATTGTGTCAATTTCAATTTGAGCGTTCGTATAGATACAGATTTCACTCGTCAGTTGCAGTGATTCTGAAATAATCTCTCTCGCAGTCAAGTCTGAGTGTTTGAGCAGCACCTTTGCCGCAGCAAGCGCAATAGGCGCACCAGAACCGATCGAAAGAACATCGTCGTCTGGCGCAATCACATCACCGTTTCCCGAAATCAAATAGCCGTCGGTAGCGTCTATAGCAATCATCAGCGCATCTACTTGTCTCAGCACTCGATCACTACGCCACTCCCGCGCCAGTTCCACCGCTGATTTCTGAAGATTCCCGCGATACTGTTGCAGCTTCTTCTCCAAATTTTCATACAAGGTGATTGCATCTGATGCAGAACCCGCGAAACCAATCAGCACCCGATTGTCGTGAATCTTACGGATCTTTCGCGCCCCGTGTTTAATCGCTGTATCGCCTAAAGTTACTTGACCATCACCGCCGATAGCAACCTCGCCATTGCGGCGAACGGCTAAAATCGTTGTTGAGCGAATTTGCATCCTAAGTTACTTTCCCTCATTTTTTGCAGCATACGCCATAAGCCACACGCACATTTGGCGTTGATTCCTGTTAGTTTGCGCAGAATTCTAACATAAATTAACACGCAATGCAACAATAATTGGTTTACTGAACTCATCAATCTTCGGTGTGGAGACTCCATCCTTTAGGTTGGGGAGGAAACACCGCCTCTTTTTCTTTTGACAAAATATGTCAAAAATGATATGATTTTTATATCACGGTGGCAGGCATAATCAGCGTTACCGCTTGGTAACGTGTCTGCCAACCCACTGATTAGGGGTAAAAACCGTGAAGCCGTGAAACACAATGAAAAAACAGAAACAGCATCGTAGAACCTACAAATACCAGATACGCGAACATCCGAAAAACAAACGTTTGGGCAATATGCTTGACGACCTTGCTGATGTGCATAACCACTTCTTGAAGTTGGAGAAACGCTATTACCGCATCTATGGTAAATATGCCGGACGCTATCGCCTGCAACCGCATTTGACAGATTTGCTCCAACGGACGAAAAAACACTGGGCATGGATACCGCGGGACACCCTTGACGCTGTGATTATCCGCTTGCATCTTGCTTGGGAAAAGTTTTTTGATTTCAAAAAACATGGTGGTCGAAAAGTCGGTATGCCAAAGTTCAAACGCAAAGACCGTTATCGTTCTGCGAAGTTTCAATCTGCCTATCTTTTGGAAGAAGAACGCGTCCGTATCTCTTTCAAAGCATGGGATGACACTTCGCAATCCTTTAAGTTCAATAAACGTTGGTTTTCTTTCCACCAACATCGTGAGTGGAAAGGTAAAGTGTATTATATCCAGATCCTTCGCGACAGTGTTGGGACCTACTGGCTCTATGTCGTGACCGATGATGCCTCTAAAGCAGTCCTGCCCGCTACGGGTGAAAGTGTAGGCGCAGACTTCGGCATGAAAGACGCTTTTCTCACTCTCAACACCGGTGAGAAAATACAATCCCCCCAATTCCTGAAACAGTCCTTGAAACAACTTCAAACCCTCAACAAAAGCCTTTCTCGTAAAATCAAAGGGTCTCACAATTGGTGGCGTGCCGTCAGAGGATTGGCACGACTCCATCAGCAAGTTGTCAACCAGCGCAAAGACTGGCACTACAAACTTGCCACAGACCTGTGCCGAAGGTTTGACCTGATAGCCACCGAGACGCTGAACCTTGAAGGTATGAAACGTCTTTGGGGACGCAAAGTCTCTGATCTTGCTTTTGGACAGTTTGTTGAGATATTGAAGTTCAAGTGTTTCAAACATAATCGTGAATATCGTCCTGTGGGACAGTGGACACCGACGACAAAGCCGTGTTCGGATTGTGGGTATCACAACAAAAATCTTTCTCTTTCTGATAGACAGTGGACATGTCCCGAATGTGGCTCTCACCACGATAGAGACGTAAACGCTGCGATAAACATCTTACGGGCTGCTTGCGATCCCGCTGTGGAGACGATGTAAGTCGATTCTCAAGAGTCGCTGTTGTCTACGAAGCACAGGTTTCCCCTGCCTTTAGGCAGTGGGTGCCTTGACATTATGAACGCTCTTGTTAAGAGACGCACCAACACATTTTTATAAAGAATTAGAAAGTAGAGAATTCTGGGGTCTCTGTATGTCATAGCACCTATCGATACGCTTCTGTACTCGTCAACTCACACCTATTTCCAGACATAGAACAGAAGGAAACTGAAAAACTGTAATGCCCCCATAAAAATACCGCATCTGATTCCTGCCACCCCCACATGCTGATACCCACGACTTCCCGAAGCGTCTTTCGCCTTGCCAACCACACCGAAAAAATAGGGACACAACAAGAAGGTAAGCAAAAAACTGACCGGTACAAAAGCTGGCACCGATGCAATCTGGGGCATCTGATCTACCTGCGCAGCATTCCATACCCACAAATGGGACGCACCAAGTCCGTAAATAATGACGCTTCCAAACGCAGCACCGATACCCGTTGCAGTCGCTGCCAACACACCTATTCCTATGGAACCTACCTGTGAATCGTCGGATTCATCAACAAAACGGACCCGGAAAATCATCTCGAACCGCTGATAACAGTAGGCTGCCAATGTCGCGAATACCACCCAGTTGAGGATGATACCAATCGGTGTTGTTACACTCGCCAGAAAATCTGAACGTAGATAAAAGATCAGCCGCGCTTTCCGAGAGAACAGCCAGTCCATCGGCAGGTATGTCAAGGTCATCGCAAGACCAAAAACGGAACTATTTGAAAGCAGTGAGGCATCTTCGTCAATCTGACGGATACAATAGATGAACAGCGCAACTGCTATCAGGACGTTTGGATACAGAACCCAGATAGTGCCAACCCGGCTTGCTATTAAGAACGTTAAAAGCGTTATTCCTGTTACAGTAAAAACCGCCTTGTCCGCCTTGCTGCCCATACGTCTCCCACACATCTTTACCGACTGCTGTCGCCCTGAAACTTAATCACCAACTGATCACCTGTCAGTTTCGCTCCAGTTGTTTTTTTGTTCGAGAGGCTCCGTGGTAACGCAACGTGCTGCTTGAAATTGCCCACCGTGATAATCAACTCATCCCCGTGTTTCGTCAATCCGATCTCCTCTTTGGTCAGGAAGGGAAGGCGCATCGACAACTGATACGCATCTGCTGTCTTGCGGAACTGGTATGGACTTTCGTTAGAAAACTGGTCCGCTGGGTCAATCTCTGCATAGAGCGCATCCGCCAACCGGTGCAGCCCGGCTTCACCTACAATTTCTTCGGCAAAGAGATTCACCTTCCAGATTGGTACGTCCGAGAAGTAGTTCACTGCCTCTTCAATATAGTGCTGCTGCGTCTGTTTCCACGCTTCAAAATAGGCACTATCAACCCCATCAGGAAAAATGCGGTTAATAATCACAGCATCTATACAGAGTCCATAAAGACAAAAGTACATGAACGCGCGCTGCGTCTCCTTGATCACTATTTTCTCCGGATTCGTCACCAACCGCACCGTCGTGATCTTCGGATCTGTCAGCACATCCTCAATCCCCTCCAATTTACCAAAGAGGTCTTGGATATTCTGGAAGTAGCTATCTTTCGGAATCGGAACTGAACTCACCCGTTCAATCACTGGCCCCGCAACCCTCGCAAGACTCCGCTCCAACTTGAAGATGTGGTTCATGTACCACTCCAGTGTCGTCGGAATGCTGACAAACCGAAGCGACTCACCTGTCGGCGCACAGTCCAAGATAATCACATCGTACCGCTTTTCGCGGACATACTGGTTGATATAGAGGAGGGCGCAAATCTCCTCCATCCCCGGAAACACCGCAATCTCCTCGGCAACGAGATTGTCAAGTCCCGAGCGGTTCAGCAACGAACGGATGTAGTTGTATACATCATCCCAGTACTCAACGATTGCCTCTTGAACGTTAATCTCCTGTATCCAGAGATTCTCGCTGATTTGGATCTGTTTCTCTTCGTGTTGGCAAACTAATTTTTCGTGGTTATCGAAGGCATCGCGAAGTGAATGCGCCACATCGAGTGAAATGACAATCGTCTTATAGCCGAGTGCAGCAAGTCGAATACCCGTGGCGGCAGCGATGGTCGTTTTACCAACGCCACCTTTACCTGTGTAAAGAATGATACGCATTATCTAAATCCATTTCTGCTATAGGCCTTGTGTGCACGTTACAGTATAACACAAAAGAAGTTGACATCGCAAAGACAAAAACGGATAAAAATGACTATCAACCGTCAATAGCGAAAAATTTGACAAAAGCCAGCTCCCATGATATAATATTGTCTTGTTGTGTTCACAATCGTACAAACACACCCTTTGAAGTTTGTATGTGATAAACAACAAACTACAAAAAGCCTTGTAAAAGAGATAAATTGTGTAACGAACAGCACAATTTCGCTGAAGGAACAGGAAATCATGGTACTGAAAACGAAAACCTATTTTCCGAAAGCAGACAAAGATATTAAATGGTATGTCGTCGACGCTGAGGGACAGATACTCGGACGTTTGGCTTCGCAAATCGCACAGGTCCTGCGAGGCAAACACGATCCGCGATTCACACCTCACGCCGATTTAGGTTTTCGCGTTGCTGTCGTGAATGCGGAGAAGATAACCGTCACTGGAAATAAAAGGGAACAGAAAACCTATTTTAGGCACAGCGGCTACCCGGGTGGCGATAAATATCGGACCTTTAACGAACAGATGGATCTAAAGCCCGAGGCTATCATCACCAACGCCGTTAAGGGGATGCTCCCAAAGGGTTCCCTCGGTAGACAGCTAATGAAGGGACTCAAGGTCTACACCGGACCGTCTCACCCGCACCAAGCCCAGCAACCCGAAGTTTTAACGTTTTAATAGTTTTCGGTTATTGGTTCGCTTCGCTGTTGGTTTTTGGTACTTGGTAGTTGGTACGAATCAACACTGAACGTGTGTATGGCGTTCGTCGAGTTAAGAGCGGTTTGTAATGTTGAAAACCGTTGCCACTGCTACAGCACTAAACTTATAACCAACAACTTATAACTTATAACCAACAACTATGGAGATTATGAGCAGTATGGCTATTGAACAATTCTGGGGAACCGGCAGACGCAAAACATCCGTCGCGCGCGTCCGAATCATCCCTGGGGGTGAAGGCAACATTCTCGTCAATAAGAGACCTATCGAGGAATACTTCGATCGATCCGACCACGTGCAGGAGGCAAAACGCCCAATTGAGCACGTTGAGAAGAGCGGCGAGTATGCTGTTCGCATCAACGTCAAGGGCGGCGGAAATACCGGACAAGCAGGCGCGATTTCACACGGCATCGCACGCGCACTCGTCAAAGCAGACGAATCTTTGAAGCCTTCCCTAAAAAAAGCAGGTTTCTTGACACGCGATCCGAGAATGGTCGAACGGAAGAAATACGGACAGAAAGGCGCACGCGCACGTTTCCAATTCTCCAAACGTTAAAAGGGCAACGCTGTTCGCTCGTTTCGGACTCAGAAGAGGTTTTGTATGTCAAACATTGTCATCTTAGGCGCACAGTGGGGTGACGAAAGTAAAGGAAAACTGACCGATGTCTTTGCCGCAGATGCGGATGTTGTCGCTCGCTATCAAGGCGGCGATAACGCCGGGCATACCATCGTTCTCGGTGAAAAAACTTTTATCCTTCACCTAATCCCATCGGGTATCCTTAGACCTGACACTGTGAATGTTATCGGCAACGGGGTCGTCATCAACTTGGAGACGCTTTTCGGTGAGATTGACCGGTTACAAGCACAGGGTGTTGAAGTCAGCAGCGATAACTTGAAAATCAGTGATCGCGCCCACCTCATTCTGCCGTATCATAAGGCGGTCGAGCAGTGGGAACAGATGGGCAGTGCTACGAAGATCGGAACAACTTCACGGGGTATTGGACCCACTTACTCCGATAAGATGAACCGACACGCCGGCATTCGCGTCGGTGACCTGCTCGAGTTTGACAATTTCCAAAAGAAACTTGATTACAACCTCGAAACCAAAGCCGAAGCACTCCAAATAGGCGGATCCGAGCGGCACGTTCTCCTTGAAACCTACTACGCCTACGCAGAACGCCTCGCGCCCTATGTAACCGACACTGTCGCTTACATGCACGACGTACTCGCCGCTGAAAAACGAATACTCTTTGAAGGCGCGCAGGGAACCATGCTCGATATAGATTTCGGCACCTATCCCTACGTTACCTCATCCAACTGCACCGCTGGTGCTGTCTGCACGGGACTCGGCATCGGTCCGAAGGCAATCAAAGAGGTACTCGGTGTCTCTAAAGCCTACGTCACACGCGTCGGCGGCGGCCCTTTCCCCACGGAGATGCCACCTGATCTCGATGAAAAGATTCGGGAAATCGGCAAAGAATACGGTGCTACTACACAACGTCCGAGACGCTGCGGTTGGCTCGACTTGGTCGCACTCCGATATGCAGCTCAGATTAACGGACTCACTGCCATCGCAATGACAAAACTCGATGTCTTTGATACACTCGCTGATTTGCAAGTGTGTGTAGCTTACCGCTATAAGGGTGAACGGATAACGACTTTCCCCAGCAGTCTAAGCGTCTTAGAGGAATGCGAACCCGTCTACGAAACACTTCCTGGATGGCAACAGCCCCTCACTGAAGCGCGTACAGCGGCGGATATTCCGCAACTGACGAAAGACTATGTCGCGTACGTCTCTGACTATCTCGGCGTGTCAATTCCAATCATCTCTGTTGGACCCGATAGAGACCAGATTGTCCAATTAGGACGACCGCTTTGGTAGCCTGCCAAAACGTAAACTTTTCCCGAATTCTTGCGTTTTAATTTGACATCCACCTGAAAGTATGGTATCATTAAATGTTGGTGGTTTGAGCCGTTAGCTCAGCAGGTAGAGCATCTGACTTTTAATCAGGTGGTCACAGGTTCGATTCCTGTACGGCTCACCATTTTTTGGCCCCCGTCGTCTAGCCTGGCCAAGGACACCGCCCTTTCACGGCGGCGACACGAGTTCAAATCTCGTCGGGGGTATTTTATCGCAAATAGCACCGTCAAAAAGACAAGCCCCATACCCCAAGGGGCTTGTTTGTTTATCAGAGAAGTCTCTTTAGGGAATACTATGCACAAACTAAAAGTTTATGCTACAAGGCAGGCTTTTCTAACCACCTCTTTGATGCTGCTCCTCTGCCTCTATACCGCTGTTGGTATTTGCCAAACGCCACAACCCAGTGCCACCCTCCACGGGACATGTGTCGATGCTGAAAACGGGCAACCCATTTCCGATGTGCTGGTCCGCGCTGCTCCCGAAAAAATTGAACAGGTCTACCCTGATCGCGACTTCGCACACGCAACAGCAACAGATGCCGAGGGGTCTTTCTCACTGACCATCCCCAATGAATCCGAAACCTATTACGCCTTCTCACTCATGGCACTCCATCCACAATATCAATCGAAACTCCTGAGACAAGAGATGTCCACTGATAAGAATCACTACGATTTAGGCGAAATAGCACTGAGACCGACTTTATCCTTACGAGGAAACATCTCTGGCGGCGAAAATAGCCAAGGACTCATTGTGAACCTAAAGATGCACGACAAATCCGCAGACTTCTTCCGCGCCGCCGCACCCATCGAACACGCAGCAAAAACTGATACCACAAGCAACTTCCAATTCTCTGACCTCTATCCCATCGAATACACGTTGACAATTTCCCAAAACGGTGTTATCATAGCGTTTATAAACGCTATCAATCCACAAGAACAGCCACACATTTCTATCCAACTGCCGAAATTGAAGACCCTATACGGCATGGTCATCGATAGACAGAAACGCCCGATAGCAGCAGCGCGAATTTACGCAACGCGGCACAGAGAAACGCCATTCGGACACAGTGTGCTTCTTGTATCAGGACAGTCGGACGATACGGGCAAGTTTCAGATGCAGGTGTTAGAAACCGAAGCACAATATCTCTCGTTGGAAATTAGCAAGAGAGGTTATTTCTCCAGAATCTACCAGAACGTCGTCATCGGAAAAGAACCACTGATTGTCCTACTTGAAAAGGGGATGACTGTTAAGGGACACGTTACTTTGCCAGGGGATATTGATCCAGAAACACACTATGCTGTGAAGGTCTTTCCTGCGGAGGCACCGATGGAACCGAGCCTCAACCCGTTAGTGTTGCATAAACCGCTTCTATCAAGACATTTTCCTGCAACAGAATCCACCTTCACCGTGGACGGACTTTTTTCGGGGCTATATAGGCTCTATATTGTTGGAGATGGTATATCAGCAACGGCTATCAATGTGGAAGCGTCACCAAACAGCGAAGCGGTTCCTATTATAGCAGATCGTCCCACAAGCACACTACAGGGTCAAGTACGCTGGGCAGATGCAGATGAACCCGTGCCTAACGCTGTCGTCTCGCGTTCTTGGTATCCGTGGGAATTGAACCCGTCCGATATGTCAATGACCCTGGATCGATTTGAGGTGGAAACCGATACAGATGGGAAATTTAAATTCGACAACCTCACTGAGAAACCCTATCAACTGTACATTCGCGCTGTCGATGCGGAATTTGAAACCGCCACAAACCGTTATCAACGGATAAACATTCACAAGCAGGTCGAGATACCCATCCCCGGCACCGGATATCGTATCTATATAGGGAAACGAGATGGCACTCCATTCGCAAAATAGCGCACACACACCGCGTGCCGTTTGCCTCAATACAGTTATTCTTGTAGTAGTTATCGTCTTCCAATCACTCGCGTTCCCAATAGACGCGGCGTTGCACGGCACTTATTCTGATGGCGAAAGAATCGTCCGTCGGGAGACTGCCCTGCCTGAAGTGGCGGGAGACTACTATCGGACACCGGGTAAATTTATAGAATCCGAAGGCGACACCCGTTGGTTCGGACCCGAAATCGACAGTCGAGTGCTTTGTCCGAACACACCCAACCAATTCAATAAAGCCGGATTTTTCGACATCATTTATACCAGAGAAGATGCCATAGTCTGGCCCTCCTCAAGACCCGGAAAGGTTTGGTGGTACCGGCAACAAGAGTGGCGGTTCGCAACTGCTGATACGCCGTGGGGCACGGACACTGTTCATCTTACACTTATATCTGAGATCGGTTGGGGAGACATCGACGCAGTGAACACTGTTACGGGATTCCCATGGAGCGGGTTTGAAGAACACTGGCGACAGGGTGATGCTATAAAATCTAAGGCGGACGTAACGGGTTATTACCGATACGAACACGACGGAAAGAAATATCTCACACCGAAGTATTACAAACACGGCACTTTGAGTTATCTTTGCGCAACCGGGGGAGGGCAGTACAATTTGAAGGTCCTGACACACACAGAGGGACACTTTACGCCACCGGAATTTCGACCCGAACTTAATAGACTCAGCCGCCGCGAAAGAGGCACGTCGAAAGAAACGGCGGATTGGTATGACTGTATACTGCTGAAATAGACGCATAAACATCCACAACATGAAAAAAAATGCCCGCGCTTTGAGCGCAATCCTCATCATCTTTATGTTTCTCATTTTGCAAACAGAAGTGTCTGCTGTTATCTGGGAAGACCTTTTTGAACAAGAGGCAAAAGACGACTGGCAACATATAGGGGACAACGCCATCTGGAAAGTTGAAGACGGTCTTTTGAAGACAGAAATCCACGCACAAGCGGAGTGGAGCACCGTATTTGAATTGTATCAATTCATCGCCTATCCCGGTCCCTACAACGACTTTACAATTACCCTCGAAACCGTAGGCGCGACAGATGTCAGATTCGGTATCGCCCTCGCAAAGCATTTCCTGAATATTGCTACAGACGTAGACGAATACGGCTACTACCTCTTCTTCACCAATGATATGCGAGTCTCCAGAAACGGCAGCATATTCGTCGGACCCGGCAAACGCTGGAACACAGACGAACTCCAACAAATGACCTTACACTTCAAAAGCGGTAGGTTTCAACTACAGGCTGACGGCGAACCACGTCTCGACTTCAGAGATGCCAACTTCGACCATATTGATAGCATCGCCTTCGTCCTCGCAGGATTCGTCACAGAAGATGTCGATATAGGCAGCGCGTGGGTAGACACATTCATAATCGACGGACTCGCTGTCTCTCCAAAACGGAAACTCACAACCACATGGGCAAGCCTAAAACAAGAACCTTTTTAACTATTGCTTCTGAGCTGCTGCGTCCGTTGTCCTTGCAGATTTTAAATATTTAAGAAACCTTTCATAACCTCAAACAGGTTTTTCACCAATTGTAGAAAATCAACGGTATGAATGCCTGATGGCATTCCCCGGATGCCGACAACGGAGGGTCTTTAGAAAGCCCATACGCGGCTTTCTCCCGCCCAGACATAATCGTTAAAAAATGCGAAAAAATTTAGACCTCATCTTTGATGCATTTCTCCTCGTCCTCGTCCTCGGTGTTGTCCTTTGGAACAACCACGCCAGAGCGCGGTTAAATCCAGGCGAACGCGCACATCCACCGAGTTCAGGTTCTTATTACAGAACCCCCGGCGTAAACGGAATGTGGTTCGGCCCCGAACTCAATTCCCTCACGCTCTGTAAAGGTGTCCACAACCCCTACAACAACAGAGGACAGTTTGACATCGTAGAAACCATTGAGAGCGCAACCGTTTCGGCTTCACGGATTCAAGGCGCGGTCCGTTGGTATCGTGGACAGTGGTGGTATTTCGGTACAGACAATACACCGTGGGGTACAAATTACTCCTACATCACACTCTATGACGATTTAGGTCCGAGTGAGATTAGCACTGGCGGTGGAACAACCGGATACCCTTGGAGCGGCGTTGAACGACACTGGCGCGATGGGAACATCATCCGTGCACAAGCCTCCATAACGGGTTGGCGGCGGTATGCACGCGGATCCGAACTCTGGATCTGCCCGATGTACTACAAAATCGGTGGATGGGAAGGCGAAACCCTTGAGGTTAACTGCAAAACACTCAGGACATGGTTTCCGCCTGATTGGAATGTTCTTAAACAACTCGACGGGGACTTTGGTCCGCCAACCGAACGTGAACCGGGTGTCCTCAGTCGAAAAGGAAAGAAAACACAGCAGTGGTACGACTGCATAAAAATCAAATAAACATCAAACCAAATTACACGCCATGCAAAACAAAAACGCAATCTTCCTCATACTCATTTATATTTTTACCACCTGTCTTCTCCCAGCATCTGCCGAGGAGTGGCACGACGATTTTGATGCCGAAAACCCGGAAGCGTGGCGCGTTGTGGGAAACGGTTCCCTCTGGAAAGTGACAGATGGATTTTTACGTGTAGAAGTTAAACGCGAACGGGCGGTGGAATACGAACTCTATCAATTCACCGCAATCCCGGGTCCCTATCGAAACTTCATCGTCACAATAAACGACTTCGGTGGCGACAAGACGCGTTTCGGTTTCTGCGTCGGACGGCACTTCCTCGATACACCCGAAGAGGATCCGTTCTTCTACGTGTTCTTTCCCGACGAAATCAGAGCAAGGCGTTTCAACGGTAAAGGGACCAGCCATCCCTTCCGAACTCGGCTCTCCAGAGAACCTCGCACCCGTTGGGAAACGGATGCCCTGACAGAAATGAAACTCTATTTTAACGCAGGATATTTTGTTCTATTCACAGACGGGAAATACCGGACAACATTCCAAGACCTCAACTTCGACGAGATAGAGATTCTCGGCTTCGTCATGGAGGGGATTAATATCGCAAACCAATGGGAAGGCACAGCATGGGCAGACTCCTTCACTATCTCCAGCCTCAGCCTCACCCCAGAGGCACGATTGACTTCAACGTGGGGGCAACTCAAAACGAACCAATAGTCTTGCCTATCCTTTTCCCTTAAAAATGGTAGGCGAGGTTTCTAACCTCGCCTATTTCAAAACACACGGCAAACTTACTTTATCCGCCTCTCGTACTCGTCGTGTTTTCCGATCCAAAACCAGGATAGACCCTCCTCATCTTCAGTTGCCATTGCTCGATAACTCAGTCCAACTCTCGCTACCCAATACTCGCCAACCTTCTTTAAGCCAAGAGAAGGGTGATTTGGATTTCGCTTCAGCAGTTCAAAATTTTTGTCTGCCAGTTCTTGAATAACTGAGGGTAGGTCGTGATAATACTCCCAAAACTTACTAAAGTTTGGACAATTTTAAGAATTATAGTGCGCGAAAGCAAAAAAAGAGGTATCCTTTCAAAAAACATACAACCGTTTTGAAAGGAAGGTAAACGGGATGCCTCATGCATTTTTTTAAGTCGGATTCAGGTTAAAAATGTTACACTAAAGTTACACCACTTAACATTTGATAATATACGTATCTATTGGTAGAGAACACAGTGGCCGTAAGGGTTTATAGGCGTTTTTCCTTTGATTTTTCTGCTGTGGGCAAAAAAACAATTTGACGAAAAGTGGAACATTTTGGCTATTTTGGGTTTTTCAAGATTAGCGTAAAACTTATTTTGTGTATAGTATAATTATATCATACTTTTGGACGGGTGTCAAGTTTTTTATGTTCTATCGGCAGAGCCATTCAATTGTCGGTTTTTTTAGACATTTCTGCGGAGGGGTCGCGAGCCTAAAGAAACACCCAAGCAAAAACACTCGCTCGGACAGCGCAGAGTGCTTCGGCAGAAAATCAAAATTGTTGGAGAATTGAATGCCTCTGGTTCTATCGGGTGTGTCTCTATTTTGTCTGTCAGCATCAGGATTTGCGGGATTCAAGGATTTTCAGGGGTGGCAAAGGTTTCCAGGCACAACCTAACAGGTTATGCTACAAAACGGAGCGAACCTACTCAAAAATGTAAGCGATAAGTAGATTTGGGATTAGTTAAATTGGATATAACATTCCTTAATCAGTAGTTAGGTTTTATTTATCAAGGGTTAATCGTTTCCATTCTGCCTCGGTGAGTCGCCAACCTATTCTCACTTTGCCTGACTCACTCAACAAAGGCTCAACCCGACATTCATCTTGCAACTTTTCAAGAATTTCCCTATGTATCCGACCGGGGGACCGTCCCTTTTCCCGGCCTCTCTCATATGTTCCCATTTCTTTGCCTATATATGTAGCCTCAATATATGGCTGTCCACCATCCGGATCAGGTTTACACTTCTTAGGAGGAATGTCTACATATCCGCTCTCTCGTGCG
Organism: Candidatus Poribacteria bacterium; assembly: GCA_028820845.1. NCBI lineage: Bacteria > Candidatus Poribacteria > Candidatus Poribacteria bacterium. Next base: position 203,031 of record JAPPII010000114.1, on the reverse strand, counting down.
TTCTTTAAAACATCTATGACTGCATCCTTAAGTAGTCCTATCGCTCGATCTGTGCGTAATCTTACGTGATTCATCTGTAACATCTCCTTTTTTAGGAAATTCAAACAAGCAAAAACCTAATAAAATCAAGGGGTTCATAGCGGTTTTTCCGAAAATTTTTCAAATCCCAAAACTACTTATTGCGAAAATATATTACATTCTTGTTCGGGAATGCTTGACTGGGGCGCGTCCCCAACAAGTTGGGGCATCCAGAAAAATTACCGATTTAAATTCTTAAACTTCATACAAGTAGATTGGGCTGAATGGAAGATAAAAACCAGACAGCCGCTCCACAGAAACCTTTGGATTTTCAAAACCCAGGTGAAACCTAATATACCATTACATCAACATCGATAGCATAGCACACAACACAGGCAAAGTCAAGCGAAAAGCCCGAACTTGTAAAGAAGCAAATTTGTAATTTTTTCTTTTTTGTGATATATTATCTAAACCAGTTTGGGTGGCACTGCTACGAATCGGATCCCATACCGATTTCTGCCACCCTCCCACCGTAGCAGAGGGATGAAAGGACTGGAACTGGAAAACCCTGTTTAATTTGAAATCACGTAAATTTTGAGAGGAAATTCTATGACAGATCAAAACAATCCTGAATATATATGAACTTAAAGAGGATTCTATTCGTCTGCAAGCGAGAATGGAAGAAGTAGATAAAGTTGAGTCGCGTCTGGGCGATCGGATTAAGGAGGTAAAGGAAGATCTAAAAGGTGAGATTCAGGTGGTCAAAAAGGACCTTCATGACAGAATAACCCGGTTAGAAACACGCCTGCAGTGGAGTATGGGGATCGCAGTTGCCGTCATTGCCATTATTGTGCCAGTACTTGTTAAATTTTTATCCAGTTAATAGCCAAGGAGTATGAAAATGTCAGAGAAAGCACAAGGATTGCAGATATACACACCAACCCGTTTGGAATGGCTCTCGGTTATGTTAAATACCCTTTTCCAGTACGACGATCTTTCATCCGATAGATTCATGTTGTATTATAGAGGCTTAAAAGACGGAGAAACTATCCAAATAGTCGTTAGGTATTATGCTGATGTGAATAGAGAGCTCATGGACGGGCGGATTAAGGTTGCCAAAGAAGCTATTTCAAGGTATGCTAAACTTTATGAGTGGGAATCATGGATTAAGACTGAAGTAAATATTGAGGAACTAAATCAGTAAGGAAGATTAGTGTGGTGTAGGAAATCAACATTGCCAAAATCAAACCATGTCCAAACGCACAATCCTCACAACTATCATCATCCCTCTGCTCCTAATCTCTGGACTGATTGCCGTCCTCATCAACAACCCACAGAACCCCTCTCCTGAACTCGTCCTTGCACAGCACCATATCAACTTCGGTACCCTCCCAGAGTGGGAAGGACCCGTAACACAATTCATAACAGCACGAAACACAAGCAAAAATACACTCCACATCCAAGACGTACGGACAGGATGCAGTTACGCCGAAATCACAGGGCCAGCGACCATCCCACCAGATAGAGAAGCGATGTTTCACATAACCATCACCCCAGAAATCTTACCTGCTGAAGAGACCTTGGCAACGGCGACCATCTTCACAGACAGTTCCAAAACACCTGTTGTCCCCTTGACAATCACCGCCGCCGCGAAACGGTTCGCCACACTTACCCCTGATGTCTGCGAGTTTGGGGACATACTGCCCGAAACAACGCATCAAAAGACCATCACACTCACCGTCAATGCCCTACTCAATACAACCGACATTCGTCTCCTGCCATCAAACCATCCGAAACTAACGTGGGAAACGACACCCGACCGCTCCATGATTGCCCTTCAACTCGGTCCCTTGAAAGACATAGGACGCTTCGCATCGCTCCTCACCGTAGCATTCCCCAACCAACGGACACTCACACTCCCCATTACTGCCAACGTCATAGTTCCGCCAACCCACAACCGATAACCAAATTCTGACCGCTGACTGCTGACCGCTGACCGCCAAAATAACATTTGACAGAATCCCGTAAATTGTAGTATCATTATATACTAAAGTGAGTAGAAAAACAGAAGAACCCTTTCATGGAAAAGTGCTATTTCGATTTCAGGGATATTTTCCAAGTTATCCGCTACGGATTCAGTGGACGAAAGATTTCCGTTCATCTCATTGGACTCGTACTCGCCTATCTGATTTATGAAATCTTGGTATATCTGAGTCTCCTCACCGTCGGCGGTACCGCTGCACAAGATTTTTGGAACCAGTATGGACTTCTACCCGTACCCCCTTTCGGTGATGCAGAACTCACACAGATAACTGAAATCGCGATGTGGATAGGCACGATAAGTTTCGCGTGCATCTTTTTTCTCGCAAGCACGGTAGTTTCAAAAATAACCGTTGAACAACTTCGTGGAGACTTTTTCTTTTCCGTAGGAGACGCTGTAACGTTCCTCAAAACGCACTGGAAATCCGTTTTGGGGGCGTTCGTTAGCTTACTCCTCATCCTAATATTTCTCGCGCTGATACCCTTTAGCATTGCAGGGCTCGGTAAGCTGCCGATAATCGGTAAACCGTTCCTCATGCTCACCTCCCTGTTCATGCCGATCGGCTTTTTTCTCGGTGTGCTGATAGCATTGATAACGGTAGTCTTCGGCGTAAGTCTGCTCTTTGTACCAGCCGTTGTCGCTACGACGGGTGCCGATGCATTTGAAACAATCTATCAGCAATTCGCTATCGTTTGGAACAAACCGTGGCACATTGTGTGTTATGAAACACTCTTGTTTCTTATCAAACTCATCTTCGTCCCCATCTGGGCGTTTTTCTGTCTCTACGGGTTTTCGATCGTGCTGTTCCCGGTCCGCTTCCTGCACGCCGAAGAGATGAAGGCTTTTATGAGCCATGCAAACGGATGGCTCAGTGGTGCTATCGAAAAGGTAACGGCACTTCCCTATATCAACACGCTCGGTGTCTTCGAGATTGGCAGTGGCGCACAGGGAGCAGCGGCTTTCACCACAACAGTGACCGCCATTTTTTTGACAATCACAATACTCATGGGTGCCGCACTCGTTGTCGCACACCTATTTTCAATCGCTTCTGCCGGAAATACGGTGATTTATACGATACTCCGTAAAAAATTAGATGGACAGAATTTGTTAGTACCACCCGACTCCGAATTAACAGAGACGAACGAGGCACAAACACCAAGTCGATCGTGACTTAGAGATATATCCCAGGAGCAATAGTAAAAAAATGTTCCAAAAAGTGATAACCAAAGTCTTTGGTAGCAAAGAAGACCGAGATGTCAGAAAGTTTCGCTCCATCGTTGAAGCCGTCAACCAACGCGAACCCGCAATGCAAAAACTGACGGACGCACAACTTCAATCCAAAACACCAGCGTTTCGTCAACGGTTAGATGCGGGTGAATCGCTTGATGAACTTTTACCAGACGCATTCGCTGTCGTCCGAGAAGGGGCAATTCGGGCTCTGAAGCAGCGGCACTACGATGTCCAAATTATGGGCGGCACTGCGCTCCATCAAGGAAATATCGCAGAGATGCGAACAGGGGAAGGTAAGACCCTTACCTCAACCCTCGCCGTCTATCTGAACGCCTTGACCGGAAAAGGTGTGCATCTCGCAACCGTTAACGATTACCTCGCGCGACGCGACGCAGAATGGATGGGGAAGATTTATAACTTCCTCGGACTCTCCGTCGGACTGACACTCAGCCAGATGCCGCACGAGCAGAAACGGCTTGGATACAAAGCAGATATTACCTACGGCGTTCACAGCGAATTCGGATTCGATTACCTCTGGGATAACAAAGCACTCTCTTTTGATGCCAAGGTGCAACGCGGGCATGTCTATGCCATCCTTGACGAAGTAGATAGTATCCTCATCGACGAAGCACGGACACCACTCATCATCTCTGAACCCTCTGGTAAACCCGCCGATCTCTATAAGCAAATCAACAACGTCGTCATTCACCTTCGTAAAGATGAACACTTCCAAATCGACCAACAGGGGAAATCACGCGGTAGCGCCACCCTTACCGACGAAGGCGTTGAAGAAGTGGAACGCCGCCTCGGCGTAGACAACCTCTATGAACATACCAATATCGCTATGGTACATCACGTGAATCAGGCACTCACCGCACAGCACCTCTACAAACGCGATGTCGATTATCTCGTCGAAAACGGAGAAGTCCTCCTCGTTGATGAATTCACGGGACGGAAGCAAGTTGGTAGACGGCTCAGTGAAGGGCTACACCAAGCGATTGAAGCCAAAGAACGCGTCAGAATCCTTCAGGAAAACCAAACCGGTGCCAAGATTACCTACCAAAACTACTTCCGTATGTACGATAAACTCGCAGGTATGACGGGAACCGCCGCGACAGAGGCGAACGAGTTCGCACACATCTATGGATTAGAAGTCGCCGTCATCCCGACAAACGAACCGATGATCCGGATGGACAACTCCGATCAAATCTATAAAACCGAAGAAGCGAAATATAAAGCCGTCCTAAGCGACATCGTCGAACAACACGAAAAAGGGAGACCTATCCTCGTCGGTACAGTCTCAATCGAAAATTCCGAGAAATTGAGCAAAATGCTCAGAACCAAACATCGGAATATCCGACATCAGGTCTTGAACGCTAAAGAGCACGCACACGAGGCAGATATTATCGCACAAGCCGGTGTCCCGGGTGCCGTGACAATCGCTACCAATATGGCGGGTAGGGGTGTGGACATTCTCCTCGGCGGGAACCCCGAAGGCTTAGCGACCGAAATGCTCCGCAAACAGAAAGTTAAAATAGACGCCTTCACACCGGAATCCGAAGAATACCAGACCGCACTCGTAGAAGCCGAAGCGGTTTGCAACGAAAATCGAGAAAAAGTCTTAGCCGCCGGTGGACTCCACATCGTCGGAACGGAACGGCACGAATCCCGCCGTATCGACAACCAGCTCCGTGGACGCTCGGGTAGACAAGGCGACCCCGGATCCTCGCGATTCTATCTCTCGCTTGAAGATGAATTGATGCGGAAATTCGGATCCGAACGTTTACAAGGGTTAATGACTCGCGTCGGAATGGACGAAGATGTACCCCTCGAACACCCATGGGTCACCAAATCCATTGAGAAAGCACAAACCCGCGTTGAGCAGATGCACTTTGAAATCCGTAAAAATCTCCTCAAATTTGATGATGTCATGGATTCACAACGCGATACCATCTACACCTTGCGCGATACCGTTCTCGCTTCCGGCACAGATTCGGTAGAATTGCCTGAGGACGAGACCGCATTTGAAGACAGCGGTCTCGCAGCACTTGCCGACCTTAAAACGACTGGGGACACAAAAGTCCAAGGAAGCCTTAAGACTACAATTTGGGGGATGATTGAGAGAGTCGTCGCTGACGCAATCGACGACAATATACCGGAAAAAGGAAACACCCTTGAGAATCCGGACAGGTTCGAGCAGTGGCTGACGAATACCTTCCCGATTACACCGACATGGAAAACGTCTTTAGCGCAGGCAAGTCCAGAGGAGGCGCAAGAACAAGCACTCGAAGCACTGCGCGCCGCCTATGAAGAACGCGAAGCAGAAATGGGATCCGAGATGATGCGCGTCCTCGAACGCTTACTCCTGCTCGATAGAATCGACGACCACTGGAAGGATCACCTCTACAACATCGATTACATCGAAGAGGGTATCCGGTTCGGTGCGGGTTACGGTGGCAAAGACCCGATTGTCGTCTTCAAAAACGAGGCACTCACTGTCTTTGAAAGCATGTATCAACATATTGAGGAAGAGGTCAGCGAATTCATCTTTAAATCCCGCGTCAACACCGAAGCACCGCGTCGGGCACCAAGTCGGCGGACAAGCGGTTCCCGTAGACCGCAACGCAGGCGGTCACAACGCAGTCCTGCCGCTGCAGCCAGTGAGGATGCAGGATTCGCTTCACAACAAGCAATGGGGAATGTGCCAAAGGTCGGCAGAAACGCGCCTTGTCCGTGTGGGAGCGGAAAGAAATACAAGCGATGCCACGGCGGCTAACATTTTTTTAACGATTAAATCTGAGCTGCTGCGTCCGTTGTCCTTGCAGTTTTCCAATTGTTAAAAGACCGTTCATCACCTAAAGCAAGATTTTTTATCAATTTTAGATCGGCGTTGACAACGGAAACGCCGCCCAGGAGCAACCGTTGAAAAATTTGAAGGCTGAAAACCCACATACGCTCTCTAAAACGTTACTTGACATCTTGGCGTGTCCGGCATGTAAAGGTGAGATAGAATACATCGAAGAAGAACAAAAACTCGTATGTCTCGATGAGTGTAAACGACGCTATCCGATTCGGGACGGCATCCCAGTCATGTTAATTGATGAAGCGGAAATGCCAGAGGAACCTTTTTAACTATTTGCTTCCGGGCATTGTTCCACTATGTTTCACAATGGTTTCTGGTAAGTCAGCAACCTTTCCACACCTAAAACAGGCTCTCGACTTAACCGAAAACCTGTGCGAAATGTAATGGAGCACAGCTCAGATTTAATCGTTAAAAAAATGAAAATTCTATTTTTAAGCCTTCGGTGCCCGTATCCACCACACCGAGGCGACCGGATTCGGTCATACCACTTTATCAAGCAGCTGTCGAAACAACATGCGATAACGCTCGTTTACTTTGCTGAATCCGAAAGCGATATTGAATCGGCAAAACATCTGCAACCTTTTTGTGAACGTGTAGAGTGGGTGCGTTTCCATCGTTCTTTCGCATATATGAATACAGGGCTTCACTGTTTATCACGGCGACCACTCCAACTCCACTACTGGTACGCCCCGCAAATGCAACGGAAGGTCAACCAACTCCTGGCAGAAGAACACTTTGAACTGATTCACGCGCAACTCTTCCGAATGGGACAATATGTAACGGAGATACAAGGTACCGCGAAAGTGTTAGACTTGTGTGACTCCTTAGCACTCAATCTCAATCGACGCGCAAATTTAGATTGTATTCCAAAACGGTTTCTGGTAAAATTGGAGGAAAAACGGGTCAGGCGTTATGAAATTGATATTATGAAGGCTTTTGACTGCGGCACTGTCGTCGCACATTTCGACCGCGACTACTTGCTGAAGCAGGATAATAGCCTCAATTTAGCGATCGTTCCGATGGGAGTCGATCTCGGGTATTTCCGACCATCTCTAAAAACCGATGTGCAATCTTCTGGGTCGCCGCGACTGCTCTTTACAGGAACAATGAACTATTTTCCAAACGCCGACGCTGCAACCTATTTTTGCAACGAAATTTTTCCGCACGTTCGGGAACGGTACCCCAAAGCGCGCTTTTATATTGTTGGGAACCATCCATCGGAACAGGTGCGGCGGTTGGAGACACAAGACGGGGTCGTCGTTACGGGTTACGTGCCAGATGTCCGTCCCTATTTTGAAGAAGCGTCCGTTTTTGTCGCGCCTTTACGCGCCGGATCGGGGATACAAACCAAAAACTTGGAAGCCATGGCGATGGGAGTCCCTGTCGTCACAACTGCTGTCGGCGCAATGGGCTTACAGGCAGATGTCGGTAAGGAACTACTCGTCGCAGATACACCGACCGCTTTTGCCGAGCAGGTCATTCATCTGCTGGATAACCAACACTTACGAGAAAACATTGCGCAAACCGCCAGAACCCGCGTCGAAACCGACTATAGTTGGGACGCTATCGGGGAACGTCTAAAGCAGGTCTACACACAGATTCAGCGAAAATAGCAATCCGCCATCAGCAATTAGGTCAATCGCCTAAAAGACTGACAACCTATTGAGGAGGGAATATGGATAAATCGAAAATAAAATGGAGTTCTACAATTCTCATTGACACAGTTCTCGTAAACCTCGCATTTCTATTCGCTTACCTGACCAGCAAGCAATTCGGTTTTGACCTCTTAAAACAGCCTATACCGTTCTCCACGCTGTTGCAGAGCGCAGACATATCACCCTATCAGCATTTTCTCGGTATCGCTGCCGTCGTTACGATAATCCGCATCGGTCTGTTGTTAGGCTTTAATCTCTATAAACCGATGTGGCAACACGCGTCTGTCAAGGAATTTCGCACCTTAACGACTGCAATTACACTCGCAACTGTTCTACTCATTGGGCTTTCCATACTAACGAAAATTGCGTGGGTCCTCTTTTTAATCGACGGACTCTATAACTTCGCGCTTATCGGATTCACCAAATTCTCCGCCCAAATCCTTCAGGAGAACCGTTCGACAGCTGACCCGAACACCCAACCGCAAGCGTCAACCAAGAACAAAGAGGGCACAATCGCGCACCTCCCTGCCCGAAAACCGCCAACGAAGGTGCTTATTGTCGGCGCAGGTGAGACTGGCATTGGCGTGCTGCGGGCACTCAGAAACCACCCGCAGAAAGGCTATGTACCCATTGGATTTATTGACGATGCGCCACAAAAGGTCGGTCGAAGCGTCGCAGGGCTTGAAGTGCTCGGCACAACCCGAGACCTCACCTATATCGCTCGCAAACGTGAGATTGGCGAAGTTGTCATCGCGATCCCGTCCGCGCCCGGCGGAAAAATTCGTGATATTATTCGACAATGCGAATACCGCGGCTGTCAATTCAAAATTGTCCCCAATATCCATGCCATTCTTGACGGACGCGCAAGTGTCAGCCAAATTCGAGAGGTCCGATATGAGGATCTCCTGAACCGGTCTACCTCACAAATGGACATCGCCGAAGTCTCGAAATATCTCTCTGGCAAACGCGTCATGGTAACAGGCGCAGGCGGATCCATCGGGTCCGAACTGTGCCGTCAGGTCGCACAACTCAATCCTGAACTCCTTATCCTTTTTGGACGTGGTGAAAACAGTCTCTACCATACCGACATAGAACTCCAAGAGTTCGAGCCGAAACTCAACCGTGCGGTGATTATCGGCGATATTCGCGACAACGCAAAAGTCGCACAAATTACGCGCAAATACCGTCCGCATATCATTTTCCATGCCGCCGCCCACAAGCACGTCAAATTCATGGAGAATCACCCTGACGAAGCCGTGAAAAATAACATCCTCGGCACGCAAAACTTAATAGACGCCGCAATTAAACACGAAGTTGAAGCGTTCATTCTCGTCTCATCTGACAAAGCCGTAAACCCCACGAGCGTCTACGGTGCCTCGAAACGCGTGACGGAAAAGTTGATTCAGTGTAAAGCAAAACAGAACGGCACCCGGTTCATCGCCGTCCGTTTCGGAAACGTTATCGGAAGCCGTGCCAGCGTACTCCCCAACTTCAAACGTCAGATTGCCAAAGGTGGACCCGTCACGGTTACACACCGCGAGGCGACACGCTACTTCATGACGATCCCAGAAGCCGTGCAGCTCCTCATTCAAGCGGGTGCTATGGGAAATGGGGGTGAAATTCTGATGTTAGATATGGGAGAACCTATTAAGATTCTCGACCTTGCGGAAGACCTTATCCGCCTTTCTGGGCTTGAGGTGGATCGGGACATCAAAATCGCATTCACGGGGTTAGAACCCGGCGAAAAATTGTACGAGGAACTCTTGACCCCTCAAGAAGGCGTTACCGCAACAAAGCACCAACGCATTTTCGTCGCACAACTCGAACAGATTGCGGAAAAACAACTCCTCTCTCAGATTGGGGAACTCTCGCAGCTCGCAGACGCATTAGATGCCGAAGGAATTGTCTCCAAATTCCAAGAACTCGTGCCAACATATCAGCCGAACCGCGCATTCCTCACAGAAGACGATACCGATAGCACTTCTGAGATTATCCAGTTCCCGACGGAAAGGAAAACCGCCAGCGCAAACCGTCGCTAATCCGGCAAGGTAGGGTCGGTACATGCCCCATACCAAGCGTTTTAATAGCCGTCAGCCATCAGCAGTTAGCCGTCAGCCTGCGGCAGTTAACCGACAGTCGATAGTTCCTGACAGCCAATTGGAAATAGAACTCAAACGCGATTGGACAAAACGGACGTTTGACCTCCTACTTGCCACGACTGGACTCCTGCTTTTGTCGCCACTTCTTCTCATCGGAGCTATCCTCGCAAAACTGCAATCAAAGGGCACTATTTTTTACAAAGCAACGCGGGTCGGCAGAGGCGGAACCCTCTTTGAAATGTACAAATTTAGAACGATGGTGGCTAATGCTGACAGCATTGGCGGAAGTTTGACAACTTACAAAGATACGCGCGTTACACGCATCGGCAGCTTCTTGAGATGGACAAAACTCGATGAACTTCCCAACCTAATCAACGTGATAAAAGGCGAGATGAGCCTCATCGGCCCCCGTCCGGAGGCTCCTGTTTACGTCAAATACTACACAGAGACGCAGCGGCAAGTGTTGCAGGTAAAACCTGGAATGACGGGACCGTCGCAACTCGCAAACCGTGATGAGGCGGAAAAACTCAAAGGGCAACCGAACGCAGAACACTACTACATCACCGAACTAATGCCGAAGAAACTTGACTTGGATATCCACTACCTTACGACACAGAGCATCACCTCCGATATAGGGTGGCTCCTGAAAACCTTTTGGGTACTCATCGCAAAGTAATCATTACAGGACTTACGCAATTGTCCTAAAACCGATAAATTTCCCCTTGCTTGCGGGGGGCGGGGAATGCCATACGGTATTCATACCGTTGATTTAAAGGGGTAATTTGCGAATGTGTGTAAGTCCTATATATGGTGGATCCTAAAAATAAATACACACTTTCGTCCCAGGCCCGGTAGGTGCGGTTTCCAAGACAGTGCAGAGTGTCCAATTAATTCTAAGATCTACCATAGTATATATTAGGGAGGATACCATGACGATACACAATGGGGAGCGACTCGGTTCTGCACCCACTCAAGACAGCCAACTTTATCCTGATACGGATGGGAAACCTATGGCAGTTAGCGATGAGCATAGACGCGTCCTGACACAGATACTACGAACACTTGAACACTTTTTTACGCACAGACCAGAGGTATACGTCTCGGGAGACCTATTGATGTATTATGTGCAGGGGGACCCTCGGAAATCTGTAGCCCCTGATGTTCTCGTCTCTTTCGGCATCGGTCAGAAGGCGCGGCGGACCTACCTCGTCTGGCAGGAGGGTAAACCTCCCGATTTCGTGATGGAGTTGGCGAGTGAAAGCACATATCAGAACGACTTAGGCGGGAAGATGCAGCTTTACGCGCACTTAGGGATTGCTGACTATTTCTTGTGTGATATAGAGGGTTTATATCTACCGACCCCCCTGATGGGGTTTACCTTAGTGGACGGGGTTTATCAACCGATTGCAGCGGCGACAGATGGCAGTTTGCATTCCGCAGTGCTTGGTTTAGACTTTCACCTGCGCCTCAGTGATTTACGGCTTTATGACCCAGAGAAAGGCGACTGGCTATTGACCCCTGAAGCGGCAGCGGACGCACGCGCTGAGCAGGAGACAGCACGCGCTGAACAGGAGGCAGCACGCGCTGAGCAGGAAGCCATTGCACGTAGACAGGCGGACGCACGCGCTGAGGCGGCAGAGATGGAAGTCGCAGAGCTTCGCGCAGCACTTGACCGCTTGCAAGAGAACTCCTAAAAATGTAGCGAGCTACTGACTGCTAATGGCTGACAACTGAAAACTATAAAAAAAATGAAAAAGAGACGTGTTTTTATTGTTCTCGGCATCATCGTTGCCCTATTTTTCTTGATTTTGATCTTGCGATCAATGAGCGGTGGGACATCTATTGGACAAAAGGTCGCAGTGATAGACATTACAGGCATTATCACAAAATCAGATGCGACGATTAAACTCATTCACACCTACCGCGACGATTCGAGTATCAAGGCGATTGTGATTCGTATTGACACACCCGGTGGTAGTGTCGCCCCAGTCCAAGAAATCTATAGCGAATTACAGAAGATAGAAAAACCGATCGTGGCTTCAATGGGTGGAACCGCCGCGTCGGGTGGCTACTACGTCGCATGCGCCGCCGACACAATTATGGCGAATCCCGGCACATTGACCGGTAGCATCGGTGTCATCATGCAGTTCACACGGATGAAAGACTTATACGACAAAATCGGATTAGAGCATCAAGTCATTAAAAGCGGCGAATTTAAAGATACAGGCTCACCTTTCCGCACGCTGACGGAGGAAGAGCAAGCGGTTCTCCAAGCCACTGTCGATAACGTCTACAATCAATTTGTGGATACAATCTTTGAGGCACGGAAAAGCCTCTTGAGCCGTTCTGAAATTGCTGAACTCGCAGATGGAAGAATTTTTTCTGGACAGCAGGCACTCGACCTCAAACTCTTAGATCGGCTCGGTAACCTCCCGGAGGCAATCGAACTCGCCGGAGAATTAGCAAACATCGACGGCAAACCGAAGGTCGTGCGAAAGGAGAAAAAGACATCGCTGCTTGAACAACTCCTCGGTGTTCAACAGACACCCATTTTAGATGAGATGTTCAGTCTGCCCGGTGTCACATTCCGCTATCAGATGAGTCTCGGCGACTAAACGCCTACCTTCGCTGGCGCTCTCGGTCAAATCATGGCGAAGAACCCGAAGTAGAAAAATGGACGGCACATATCAAGTTAACCAAGACTGGCAAAAACTTGCGACCCGTATTATCGTCCCACAACAGATTGTACTTGTAATAGGTGCAACCGATACCGGAAAATCAACTTTCTGCCATTTTTTGGTTGATTCTGCCCTCACACAAGGCTTAAAGACCGCCCTCGTGGATGCTGATGTCGGGCAATCCCAAATAGGACCTCCCACAACAATCGGAATGAAATTTTTTACGCCGGAGATAGTCCCCGTCCAATTTGACGGTACTGCCGATCAACTCTACTTCGTCGGCGATCTGTCCCCGCGTCCATGCTATCTTGAAACCTTAACAGGCACACGTTTGATGGTAGACAGGGCGCGTGAAACCGAAGCCGATTTTATTGTTGTTGACACGACGGGTTATATTCACGACCCACCCGCTGTCTCTCTCAAGCAGCATAAAATCGAACTCGTTAGACCGCATCATTTGGTCGGCATCGGTCGTGCTACCGAATTGGAGCAGATAACGGCGTGCTATAATCAGCAAGCGTGGATCAACGTTCACTATCTCTCTCCACACCGTAGCGTCCGATCCAAAAGTAGTAACACCCGCAGCCGTTACCGAAAAGCCCGATTTGATGCCTATTTTTCTCAGAGTCGCGTGCAACAGATACCTTTTGAACAAATCCGCGGGGAACGGACTCCCTTTTTCATCGGACGGCCTGCAAATGAGAAAGAATTAGAAATCCTTTCTCGACTCGCTGAAACGCAGGTTCACTACGCCGAATGGGGCAACCGCGCCTTATGTCTCATTACAGCAGGATCCCTTTCCAAAGCCATCATCAACCACATCAAAAACTATCTAAGTCTGACCCGTGTTACAGCAGAAGTCCACGCTTACTTTGAACGCCGCTTGGTTGGACTCGTCAGTAAGACATCCGGCAACACTGATGCCATCGGAATGATTGAAGCTGTTGACTTTCAAAAACGAGAATTCAGCATCCGTTGTCCCGCTTCAAAGGTGGGCGATGCTGCGAAGCACGCTTGTGTCATCCAATTCGGTGCCTATCAACGCAAATGACGTGCATGCCGAAAAGCGAATGCACAGATGGCATTCGCAGAGACTATGGACAAAAAATCTTCTACCAAAAACCAGACCTTTGCCCGCTTCGCGCGGTATCATACCCCCTACACCGGTTCCATTCTCTTAGCAATGGCGTGCGCCTTGGTCGTTGCTGTCTGCGACTTAGGGGCTATCCAAATCTTTGCTGATACCGTCAATGCCCTTAAAGTCGTTGATGGCAACGCATTTGACGAACCGATATCTATCCGCTATTTCCAATTCCAACGTGAAGGGATGCTCGCTTTCGACGGTTTTGAAATATCGTTGGCAAACGCCGGTGATGCGCTTAAAGTCTTCCTCTGGTTGCTCGGTGGTGTGCTTGTGCTTGTTTTCATCAAAGGTTTTTTCGTTTACAGTAACGATTACGTGATGGCGCGGGTCGGGCATAAACTCGCTTTTCGGTTACGAAACGCGCTTTACCAGCGAACCGTATCTGCTCCCTTAGGCGTTCTACGAGAAGAACGCTCTGGCGATCTCATGACGCGTATCACCGACGATGTACGGGTCTGGCAGACGCTCGTTGCGGCGATGGCAAATATCATACGCGCGACTGTTCTTGTCCCGCTCTTCCTCTCTGTCATGTTAATCAAAAGTTTCAAACTCACCCTATTTGTCTTGCTCGTCCTTCCACTTCTCGCCTATCTCATCGCTGCTATCGGCGCAAGAATCCGAACTGCCAGTACAGAGATACAGCAACAGAGTGCAGACATCTATTCGCAGCTCAAAGAAACTCTCTTCGGCATTAAGATTATTAAAAGCTTCACCGCGGAACAAGCAGAAACCGAACGTTTTCAGTCTATCACCCAAAGCCAATACCGTTCAGCGATGCGGCGCGCCCGCTTCGCAGCTCTCCTCCCACCCATTATTGAATGGTTAAGCGCAGTCGGCATCGCTACTGTTTTCGGGTTGGGCTGCTGGCAGGTAATTATCGGACAACTCTCTATCGGATGGTTCATCGGATACATCGCTATGGTAGGTCTCATGTTTAAGCCAATAAAGACGATTGGCAGCGTCAACGCTGCTTTACAGCAGTGCCTCGCCTCTGCAGAACGGATTTTTTATCTCCTCGACTTCGGACCCGAGACGCAGGACAGAAGTGCTACACAGAGCCCTGCTACGAAAAAAATGGAGAACGGTATCAAACTGCCAAACGTCCGCGGTGCCGTTACATTCGAGAATGTCTCCTTCTCGTATATGCAGCCTTCAACAGCGAGATCCGTCATTAAAAATGTAACCTTCGAGGCGAAACCCGGGGAAGTTGTCGCGCTTGTCGGACCCAGCGGCAGTGGAAAAACAACGCTTCTCAATCTTCTCTTACGTTTCTATGAGGCGAACTCTGGAAGGATTCTGATTGACGGTATCCCAATTAATGAAGTAAATCTGGCAGCGTTGCGACAAAATATCGCACTCGTTCCACAGGATACCTTCCTCTTCGATGGCACTATCTTGGAAAATATCGGCTACGGATGTCCGGGTGCTACGGATGAAGCGATTATTGCAGCAGCGAAGCGCGCAAATGCACACGATTTTATCACAAGAACTCCAGAAGGTTACGCAACCCTAACAGGGGAGGCGGGTATGAAACTTTCCGGTGGTGAACAGCAGCGTTTATCTATCGCACGTGCGATCCTGAAAGACGCACCCATCCTCGTCTTAGATGAGGCGACCTCTTCTTTGGACACACAGTCGGAGGCACTCATTCAGGAGTCCTTAGCAAACCTGATGGAGGGTAGAACGAGCTTCATCATCGCGCATCGGCTCTCAACCGTTGTCCGATCCGATAAAATTCTCGTTATTAAGGATGGCGAGATTCTGGAAACGGGGACACATGAAACATTATTAACAAAGGGTGGACTGTATCGAAAACTCTGCGATATGCAGTTTCAGTAGATTTAATCCCAAACAAAAAAAATGAAATTTAGATAAACCTCTTACCCTCTGTCAACGTCACATATATTAGAAAAACGCGCGGAATCCGATTCAGCGTCTCTCAGTAAAAAACTAATTTCTACCTTTTTTCGTGATAGCCCCTTCAAGATCGGTTTCGCGATAAACGGCTTCGGAGAGGTCCACCTCATAGAGATAGGCATCTTTGAAATTAGCACCGAGCAAAATAATGCCTTTCAACTTGATTTCACCGAAAATCGCCTCTCCGAGATTAGCGTTCTCAAAACTGGTGAGCGAACCGAAGGGTCCCGGCATTTCGCATCTTGGACAACCGAGGGTAGCACGCCGCAAATCCGCACGTCGGAAGTTCGTGCCACACAACAGGCTGCCGCTAAGGAATGCACCCCGTAGGTTAGCTTCCTCAAAACTGGCATCCGTTAAATCAGAACCGACAAGATAGGTACGTTGTAAAGTTGCCCCAGAAAGATTCGCACCCGTGAGGTTGGCATCGTTTAAATTCGCATCTGTTAAATCCGCGTTTTGTAGATCGGCACCGCTCAGATTCGCTTCCGACAAATCAATACCCGCGAGCGGTTGGTTCGTTAAGTCAAGGTTTGCAAGATTTTCGCCAGAAAGTGATTCACCGGCTTGACATCTTTTAACTATCTCATTTTGCGTAAGTTGAGCCATTAACCGCCTCCAATCGTTATAGGGCATTTTAGGGCTGCTTGCAAGCCAATATTTCTATTAATGAAAATACACGAATAGGTTATGCTTAATAGCATAGCATATACAGAACAAAAAGTTAAACTTTTTTTGATAATTTCCACTATATTGACCAAATACCTCGATCACCAAGTCGAGACCACAGCGAGGTGAGACCATGAAAAACTATTACCCGGTATACCCGGTCGAAGCAGAATTCTTTGAGGACGAAGAAGAGAAGGACGAAAGCCCAGAATCACCAAGGGACGAAACCTTTGCCTATCTACAAAAGATAGCCAAGACCCCTCTGCTTAATCCTAAACAAGAGACCGCCCTCTTTGAAAAATACCAAGAGGGTCTGCACATGTTCACCACTGTGCTAAACCAATTTCCAGAGTGGATACTCGCGTCATTGGACGCTACGGAGAACCTCGCCTCCGATGGTAAACACAAACTTGAACCCGCACAACCAGAACACGGATTAATCATAGACCAGCTCCGCGCCGAAATTCAAGCATTCGGGGTCTTATTGGAAAAATTAGAAGCGAAAGCGAACTTGCTCAAGCAGATACGATGGAAAATCTTTGAAGGCAACCTACATCTCCTTAAAAAATATGTTGACGCGACATCGCCGCCCGAATTGATACAGGTAGGCAGCCTTGGACTCTTGAAAGCTATTGATAACAGCAACACAAAACGCGGTTCCAAATTCCGAACGTACGCTCGTAAAACGATTCGCAACAGCATTCGCACTTTTAACGGAGAGACAGTAGAATCATCAGAACAAAGCAAAACGCCACTGTCCGCAGAAGCACCCTTGGCGCGGGACCTCCGTTTTATGGACGCAATTCCGATCGACACTGAACAAGAGACAGAGATGTTTCAAGAATTGGATGTTATCTGCCACGAGATTACAACGCTCTTAGAGACACTGCCTGCTCCTATGGCACCAGAGCGCACAGCGGCTTGGAACCCACGCACCCTTCTGTTCATTCTTGAGGATGTACAGCGTGAATTTGGACAGGTCGAGTGGTTGTTGAGCCAATTGGAAGCAGCGGATCAGGTCACACACGGCACGAAACTCAAAATTGTAGAAGCAAACCTCCGACTCGTTGCGAGCATCGCCAAACAACACCACTTTAGCAAAACATCTCTAACCTTCCTCGACTTGATGCAGGAAGGGAGTCTCGGATTGATGCGAGCGGTCGATAAATTCGACCACACGCTCCGCTTCCGGTTTAGCACCTACGCAACTTGGTGGATTATGCAGTCCATCAAACGTGCACTTGACCAACAGGGACAAATGATTCGGGTCCCTTGCTATATCGGTGAAGCACGTCGTGCCATCAAGCAGGCGCAATCCGATCTCACAGCAGAACTCGGGCGGGAACCGACCACACGGGAAATCGCTAACGCCGTTGAACTTACAGAGAAAAAGGTCTTGGAAATCTTCAACGCCACCAGAGATCCCGTTCCGCTTGACGCACCGATTAACGAAGACTCTCCTGATGGGTCCTTCTCTGAACTCATTCCGGATCAGTCACAGATTACACCGGAAAACTACCTACTCGACTACGCCAAAGTGGAGGTCATCACTGAAGTCCTGAATCGGAAACTAAATCCACGTGAGACGCAAGTGATTATTCTGCGATACGGTTTAATGGACGGCACGGAGTACACACTCGCAGACATCGGAAACAAACTCCGAATCAGTAGGGAACGCGTCCGACAGATAGAAGCCGAAGCGATTGGAAAACTCAAACGCCACGACTCCAAAACTTTGCTGCAACAGTTGCTTCAGGATGCCTAAAAATAGTGGAAGGGGGTACCCACGTGAAAATCGCCTATTTTGACTGCTTCTCCGGCATTAGCGGCGACATGACACTTGGTGCCCTTGTTGATGCCGGGGTGCCGCCCGACGCACTCACAACCGCACTGGCAACCCTTAAACTTGACGCTGAGTTCAGCTTGCACTTTGAAAAAGCTGTGAAACACGGTATCACCGGCACTCGAGCAATCGTCCAAGTGCACCCGGCACACGCTGACCATACCCATACGCCTCACGCACATGAACACACCCATGGACACCATCACCACCACGACCATGGACCGAGCCGCCACCTCTCTGATATCTTCAAATTGCTGGACGACAGCGATTTAGATGCGGAGGTCCGAGACACAGCAAAACGTGTCTTTGATAGGCTCGCTGAAGCGGAGGCAAAGGTTCACAATACCACTAAAGCAAACGTTCACCTCCACGAAGTCAGTGGGATCGATTCAATTGTGGATATCGTTGGGTCAGTTATCGGTTTAGCACATCTCGAAGTAGATGCCGTTTACGCATCGCCGTTATCTCTCGGCAGAGGTTTCGTCCGATGCGCACACGGTCTCATGCCTGTCCCTGTCCCGGGCACAATGGAACTCTTACAAGGCATCCCGATACAACAAACCGATATTCCGAAGGAATTGGTTACGCCGACGGGTGCAGCCCTTATCACAACACTCTCGCAGGAATTCGGTGTCATGCCACAGATGCGGTTGGACCGCGTCGGATACGGTGCTGGGACGCGCGACCTTGAACAACGTCCAAATCTCCTTCGCCTCTGCCTCGGCGAAAAAACGTCCGACAGCGAATCACAAACGACACACCACCCCACCGAAACCGATAGCGTTGACATCATCGAAACCAATGTAGATGATATGTCCCCCGAAATTACAGGTTATGTCACGACACAACTCTTTGCAAACGGTGCCCTTGATGTCTTTCTCACACCCACCTTCATGAAGAAGGGCAGACCCGCAACACAGATTACTGTCCTCTGTCCAACCGCACGGCGCGACAAACTCGTTGAACTTCTCCTCACAGAAACCACGACTTTTGGCGTCAGATTCTCTTCTGCTGATCGGATTAAACTACGGCGTGAATTTATAAGAGTCGAAACGCAGTGGGGGTCGGTTCAAGCGAAATGCGGGTATCTCAACGGTACTTTGATTAAGACCGTCCCCGAATACGAGGATTGTAAACGACTCGCGGAAGAAAACAATGTCCCGCTCCAACAGGTCTATACAGAAGCACTCAGCAACCTTCCTTAACGGCTGTCCGCTATTCGCGGTTCGCGGTTCGCGGTTCGCTATTCTCACACAAATCACACGTTCCGCACCGATAATCTTCCGCAACATCCTCACCAAAGTAGTTCCGAATCACACGCGTTCGACAAGTCGCCTCTAACGCATAAACGATGACCTGATCAATCTGGCTCTGTTTTCTACGGACATAATCTCCGACTTCAATCTGCTCATCTGTCAGTGTGCCGAGGAGTTCGCTATCTTGGAGGAGCTCAATGAGTAGCAAATCCTCCTGTCCCCAGTATTGAATATAACCGTCGCTTTGCAATTCAGCGAGTTGTTCCATGACCGCCTTCGGACTGAGTTCAGCTGCTTCAGATATTTCTAAAATGGTTCTGGACCTGCTTTCCCTCAAGACGCGGAATAGATACCGTAGCTCGGTATCTGCCGGTTCCATCCCTTCAATCCAAGATGTATGGAACCTCACAGAGAGCTGAGACGGAACGTTATACCACCGCTTCAAGAATCCCAGTTTTTCGAGATAACTGAGTGAGACGAGGATCTTTGTGGCTTTAGCACCACTCATCCATTCCAGTTCCTCGTTAGCAATAGCACGGTATCTATCGATGCCCCTGAAACTTTCAATAATTCTTAAGAGCTTAATCAAGAAGGGTTTATCGGGTGCGTTCTCTTTGATAAACCACTCATGCAACCCGCGGTCATCATGGCAGAAAAACAACACACAAAACGAATCCTTTCCATCTCTGCCTGCCCTACCAACCTCTTGACAGTATTCTTCAAGCGTGCCAGTGAGGGTCCAGTGTATAATGTATCGGATATCGGGCTTATCAATCCCCATACCGAAGGCGTTCGTAGCGACAACAATGTCTAATCCGTTTTCGCTATCGTCAAAAAACGCCTCTTGCACATGACTCCGTTCCTGCGGCTCGAGTCCGGCATGGTAGAAATCCGCTCGGAACCCGCGTCTTTGGAGAAAATCGGCGATTTCTTCAGTCTCTCGTCGCCGTCCAGCATAGATAATCCCTTTTTTCGGGGAAGTGCGCAGGTTTCCAAGACTCGCTGTCAGTGAATGCCCGTTCTGGTTGGTCAGAAATTTTTCGAGATGTTGGTACTTTTCAGCCGCATCTTCATTGGGTTGAACACACAACTTCAAATTGGGACGATCAATCCCTTGCGTAAGGATACGAGGCGTGGGTATATTGAGGACACTGAGAATATCCCCTTGGATCTCCGGTGGGGCTGTTGCTGTGAAAAGTGCGATGACACGCGGCTGGAGGACATCAATGGTATCGCGCAGCGACAGGTACGCAGGGCGGAAATCGCGTCCCCACTGCGAAATACAGTGCGCTTCGTCAATGACGAACAAGGAGATAGGGAACGCATTGAGAATGTCTAAAAATCGCCGACTTCGGAGACGCTCCGGTGAGATGTAGAGCAGTTTAATTTCGTTGCGCTGCAGACGCGACAGCTCGCTCTGGTATTCTTCCCACGTCAGCGCGCTGTTTATTAGCGAAACCGCCTCGATACCTTGTTCACGCAACCCATCAACTTGGTCTTTCATCAATGAGATGAGTGGCGAAATCACAACGGTTATACCGTCAAGTATCAGGGCAGGGAGTTGATAACACAACGACTTGCCGTGTCCCGTCGGAAACACAGCGAACACATTCTCGCCATCCAAAATCGCTTTAATAATCTCGCGTTGCCCTTTACGGAAAGATGTATAGCCGAAATGCGTCTGCAGTCCCGCCAGGAGCCGATCTGTTGGAGATGCAGGAAGCGTTGCAATAGCATCTGTCGGTTCTAGCGTCCCTGCCGAATCCAGAATAGCATCTACCTCTTTAAGCAAATCCTGCAAGCTTTGCATATTTTTTCAGATGTATGTTTCGTTCTCTATGGAAAGAAGCGGAAGCGGAAGATATGGAAGATAGCGGCAACACCGTCCTTCCAACCAATCGTTTTCCCCTCGTGATAGTCTCTGCCGCGGTAGGCAATAGGCACCTCAAGGATTCTGCATTTCCGTTTCGCGAGTTTCGCCGTAATTTCAGGTTCAAAACCGAACCGATCCGAACTAAGCGAAATCTCCTTGAGAATCGCCGTCCGAATCACCTTATAACAGGTCTCCATATCGGTAAGTTTCGTGCCGTTGACCATGTTTGCGAGGGTTGTGAGAAATTGATTTGCGAGATAACTTCGGAGTAACCCTTTTTGTCTACCCCCCATGAACCGTGAACCGTACACGACATCGGCTTCACCGTCCAGAATAGGGCGCAGTAATTTGGGATAGTCGTTCGGGTCATATTCCAAGTCGGCATCTTGGATAAGCGTAACCTCACCCGTGACGTGTTGGAATCCAGTCCGGAGTGTTGCCCCTTTGCCCTTATTCACATCGTGATAGAAGACACTCGCAGAGATTTCAGATGTGTTTTCGGGGAAATTCTCAGACGCAAGAGACTCGCTATTAGGAGAGGCGTTTACTTGTAGAGGTATCTGG
Source organism: Candidatus Poribacteria bacterium (assembly GCA_028820845.1). Classification (NCBI taxonomy): domain Bacteria; phylum Candidatus Poribacteria; species Candidatus Poribacteria bacterium. Next base: position 181,181 of record JAPPII010000114.1, on the reverse strand, counting down.
GGTGTTGTGATGTATTTGCGTAACTCGTCCGGATCTTCCCGAACGGCTTCAATTTCCTTTAAAATCGTCCGTGTACCATCTGTTGAAAAGTCGTCGACAAGAATCAATTCTTTTTTCATACCGACTTCAACAGCGGCGACTTGTTGCAGTAATTCCTTTAGGCTCGCAACTTCGTTGAAAATCGGAATCACAATGGATAGCGTAGGCTCCATGCAGATGCCCCCAATGTTTTGTCTCACTTCCTTAGTGTGAAATGTGATAGCGTCGAAGCGAGACGGGATACAATCAATTTCACCTACCTAAATGATACCCAATTTCTCCTTAAAAAGCAAGTTTAAAACAGTGTCACTCAGTTTCACGCATACGACAACCGATCAACCCTTCTCTCTAAAGGCTCCATCGTCTCAAGAATACGGCTCATCAGAGACATCTTGTCAACAGTGTATGCGACGTTATCCCACTGATTGACCCGCTCACCCGGATCGCTTTCCAAATCGTATAACTCACCGTAAGGATGCCCACAATACCACGTCAGTTTCCGAGTATCCGTCACGATCGTTTTGAGACGCAAGCCACGTGGATCATCCACACACTCAACCAACACCGAATCGCGGACAGATTCCGCTTCTCCCGTAAGCATCGGCATAGCGTCCACACCATCGGTATCCGATGGGATCGACAAGCCGACTGCAGAGAGGACTGTCGGCACAATATCAACGTGGCTGAAAAGTGCCTGTGCGCGTTGTCGGGCGGGTATTGCTTGCGGAAATCGCAGCAATGTTGGCACACGGATAAGCTGCTCGTAATGGAACGGTCCTTTCATCCAGAGACCATGATCCCCAAGAAGTTCGCCGTGGTCGGTTGTGAAAACCACCAATGTATTTTCTGCCAATCCACACGTATCCAGACACTCCAGAATACGTCCCATCTGCTGATCAATAATTTTCACCATATTGTAATAATATGCCCTGCCGAGCCGTGCGTCGTCTTCAGAGACTTTGCGATAATCCGCACCGCCTCCCTGTCCCGCAATAGCAAACGTTCCACGAATTTCCGATTGTTCGAGTTCTCCGCAACGTGCTTCCAAGAAATGCGGCGGTTTGTCCACTAACTCCCCCGCAACGAAGTCAGGCAGCGGGACCTGTACGGGATCAACGCGATCTTCAAACTCGGTCGGAACACAATGCGGGTGATGCGGATCTTGAAAACCGACTGCCAACAAGAAGGGTTGAGATGTATCCTGATTCGACAGAAAATCTATTGTTCGATCGGCCGTCCAGACGCTATTGTGGTATTTCAGGGGTATATCCCAATCGTACGCCTCGCCACCAAAGCCTGTTTCACTCAAACGTGTCGCTTTGCTATAACTGTCAAAGGTCTCTTCGGGAACTTGTGACCGAACCCATTCGCCGTAATGCCCTGCAACGCCATACGTCGCATGTCCGAGTGCCAGTTCCACCGTTTCAAACCCGTAGTAAGGCCCTTGGAACGCCGGATAGCGCGTCGTATCGCGGAACGTTTCGATAGATTGTGCAGCCGATGCACCGAAGGGTTGGAAGTGTGCTTTGCCGATATAATGCGTGCGATACCCGACTTCAGCGAGTCGGTGCGACAGCATCGGTTCGTCTTCAGGGACATTCATACCGACGTTCCACGCACCGTGACGACTCACATACCGTCCTGAAAAGAGTGAGGCGCGGGCAGGTGTACACACCGGATTCGCACAATAGGCGCGTTCAAAACAGACCCCCTCGGATGCGAACCTGTCCAGATGCGGTGTATCCGTGAACGTTGATCCATAGCAGCTGAGGCTATCTGTCCGCTGCTGATCGGTTGTAATAATGAGGACATTCGGTTGTTGTGTTTTCATAGTATAACCTAAACGCCACTTTGTAGTATAACCTGTTAGGTTGTGCCTTGTCCTGCTTTTAACTACAAACTATATTACCAGTTTCCAGAGATTTGTGTCAAGCATTCTGGCGTAAAACCTAACCGTCTCTGAATCGCTTTAAAAATTGGTTCTTCGTTTTTCCGGCATGCAACTTTTACCTTTTGACGATATCCCCGAAACGTGGTATACTGCGCTACGTCTCGGGGTATCGTCATTACACTTGCTATAAGGAGTCATACCCCATGCGAGACGCTACGAAATACTGGAGACTGGCACTCCTCCTGTTCTGCGTTGTGCTGACACTCGGATACAGCACGTTGCGAACGCACATACCGAGTCCGTCCTGTTCAGGGACCTCTGTCTTCTGTGCTCCTGAACCCTCACCCGCGTGTCCACCGATGTTCTGTCAGGACGCGGCTAACAGCTAAGGAGTCCATTTATGTGTTTCAAAAGTTGGCGGTTTAGGGTGTATGTTATGTTAGTCCTCTGTTGTTTTTTCGGTCTCTATTGTTTACAGGCACAACCCCAAGCCAGAAAACGTTTTCCCGCGCCACAAAGCACGGCAGCACCAGTATCTCTCGAAAGCCGTATCTTTGTTGAGCGTGATGCATTTTCAGAGACGCTTGACAGCGAGTTTTACCAAATCATCATCCGTAATAACCTATTCGCCCCTCTCGGCACGGACTTGAACCCGAAGCAGAACAGAGGTGCGCACTTGAAACTCCTCGCCACGCAGGTGTATCCTGCGGAGCCTGTCGCCGCAACCGCATGGATACAAGACACCGCGACGGACGAATACCGAAAGGTGTTTCTCGGTGATTCGATGGGCGGTTTAATGCTCATTGAGGTTCAACCGAAATCTGTCAGACTCGAAAAAGAGGGCGAGACGGTTATCTTACACCTTGCCACCGATATTTTTCTCAACACCGTAAGGAGATAAACTGAAAAGGAGACCCTGATGTTACCTGATGATCCGATGTTAGAAGATCCGATGTTACCCGATGATCCGACATCACTACCCGATGATACAAAAAAGAGCTGGGGGTTTTACGCGGTAGTTGTTCTGTTTTTCGGATTCGGCATTCTTGCTGGATGGCTACTGCTGAAGTTGTTTTGAGGCTGCACATTCGCAACGTCCTTCAACGGAACCCAAAAAGGAGATAAACGCATGTTTAATCGACTGTTATCCAAGAATCGTGTTTTCATGGCACTCGTGCTGGCAGTGGTTTTCGCCGCCAGTGGTCTATTGTATTTGAACACCGTCAAACGCCAAGCCACCCTTGACTTCCAACGCACCCAAGAGCGTGTGAACGCCCCGAAACCGCCCCCGCCCGGCGAGACTGCTCAGAGCGGACATTGGCACGGGGATGTCTGGCATGCAGAACCTCATGAGGCACACACGCCTGTGGAAGTTTCCGAGCCATCGCCACTGCCGGGGGAGACCGATCCGCAGCAGGTCTCCCCGCCTCCTACCCCGGACTTTTCGGACGCGTATCAGGCGTTGCGTGAGAAGTACCCAGACCAGACGCAGAACCCACCCCCGTTTGAAAATGTGCCGGTAAACTTATGGGACTTTGAAGCCACGAAAAAAGTGTTCATGGATCACTTTAACTTCTACGTGGAACACTACGATCCAAAAGAAGGGTGGTCTCATACCCGTGAGTTACGGATCGCTGCGGCAATCATGGAGAATATTCACAACGCTGCGGATCCCTGGGTCGGTCTCTTTACCCCTGAACAACGTAAGGAAATAAACGCGATGCATCAGCGGTACTTTGATTTTAAAGGTGTCAAAGTCAACCATAAACGCGTTTGGGAGTTGGTGCATGATGAAGGGTATAGTGTCTCAGAAGCCCTCCGTATTTCCAGAGAGGAGGATAGTAACCGATGAGAAACAACAGAATACCCCGCCGCATTCTATCGGTGTTGCTGATCGGTCTGCTTTTATCTGCAGTCTCTATCGCAGATGCCCAAACCTTCCAGGAACTTGAGACGGCGAAGGATGACGCAAAGAAATTGGTAACGAAAAAAAGGAAGACCATGATGAAGCCAGTGAGCATCTGAATGAGCAGATAGAGAGTTTTGTGACGCTGCATGCGAATCTTGTCGCTATTGAGGTTTCTCTGACCCCCGCAACGAGTCCTGCGGAGCTGATCGTCGAGTTCACGAAGATCGTCGAGGCAATCACGAAGTCGAATCTGCTAACCTCTGCGATGCAAGAGCAGTTAACCAACATCGAGACCCAACGCGGGACGACGAATGAGATTTGGGCGGATCTGGTGTTGGCACAAGGCACCTATGAAGATGCTGTTGATGCGTATAATGAGCAGGTGTCTCCAGAAGAGCAGGTGCAAGCCGATCCCATACCGGATACCGTGCCTGTCAATAATTTGTATTTGTGTGCGGGTCCGTGTTCGACGCCGTTTGAGACGCAAGTATTAGCGACGACCTCACACAAGATCTTTTGTCAAGAGCCTCCGCATAACGGGTCGTCGCAGTATTCCTACTATTCCTGCCCGCCAGATTATGCGAATCTCTGTCCTGGGTCATATGTCCATCAAAAGCCCTGTCGGGGTGGCTGCGGGACGCTCTTTGAAACAACTCGGGACGGGGTCCCGGAGGATGAGTCCCATCGGAAAGAATGCGATGAATCCACCTCTCGGCACATCTTCAATTTCTGGACAGGCAACTGCGTCGGCTGGTACTACTCCTGCAATGGACAAACGAGTGCGGACTGCAATAACGCGTCGGCTCACATCAAAACAAGGGCAGACACCTCAAACACCGTTGAAAAGGACTCCTCTGCTTCAAATCCGACGCCGTTGCCATGTGGTCATGCTGTGGGTTCAGAAGGGATTCATCTGCGGGTGTCTTGTGAGTTTTGTAGCGAACAGTTTTATTTCTGCGCTGAGGGGTCGGAGCATGGTCTGGCGCGCTGTCCTCGCAATGACAAGGGGGAGACCTGCACGGTCAGTGGGGGGCGGATGATCCTGTGTGCCGATCCCTCGCATGTTCATCAATACCCGAGCGATCCCAAGCAGGCGCAAGCCGACGCGTCTTCGACATCCGAGAGCAATACTGACAAGAATGATGGGAAGACGCCGAAGCAGACGGGTGCTTCTAAGGAGATGGTGTTAGCGGCGTGTGGTGTTCACACGATAGAGAAGGGGTCGAGTTCGAGACACGATCATCGGCGTATTGACTGTCCGTTAGATGTGCATGGCAATGCGTGTGATCCGGGGTCTTACTACGTCTGCCAAGCATCCAAGCATCGTCATCAGTATCCGAACACACCGAAAGGTTTTAGAAAGGTCTTGTGTCCAGCGAATGCGTGGACGGGTTGCGGTTCGACGGTGTCGCATCCCAAGACGTGTGCGGCGGGTCACTCGTATTATACATGTAATGCGGCGGCGAAAACGGCGCATGAGGCACATACCGCCTCGGATGCGTCTCCGAAGTCTCCGCCAAAGGAGACCGACACCCCCGCCGGTGATTCCTCGGAAGGTGTTCGCAAGTGTGGGCATCCGAAGTCTCAAGGCGGTGATCATACCTTTGTCGCGTCGTGTACCGAGACGAATTCAAAAGGCGAGTCGTGTGAGAGAACGTCCGGGTATTGGACGTGTAAAGGACATACGCACAAGTTCCCGAATGGGGATTCCAATGCTAACACCAACAAGGGCGGTGATTCCTCGGAAGGCGTTCGCAAGTGTGGACATCCGAAGTCTCAAGGCGGCGATCATACCTTTGTCGCGTCGTGTACCGAGACGAATGCCAACGGGGATA
>JAPPII010000114.1:150125-175407 GCA_028820845.1 Candidatus Poribacteria bacterium | reverse complement strand
CGTGTGAGAGAACGTCGGGGTATTGGACGTGTAAGGGGCATACGCACAAGTTCCCGGAACCCGAAGCGAAGCGAAAGTGCGGTCATTTGAAGTCCGCGTCTGGCGATCATACCTTTGTCGCGTCGTGTCCGGCGACGAATGCTAACGGGGATACGTGTGAGAGAACGTCGGGGTATTGGACGTGTAAGGGGCATACGCACAAGTTCCCCGAATCGAGTTCCTCCTCGTCAAGTTCGTCGTCGAGTTCCAACAACAATAACGACGATGCCGATGATGACGATTCGGATGACGACCCGGATGACGACGATGATGATGAACCCTTAGGGAAGTGTGGTGCGAGCCACTATACGGGTTGCGATGGTGCTGCGGGTGAGCATGATGCGGTGTGTAATGCCGGGCATTCGTATTATACGTGTAATACGACCGCAGCCGAACGACATGCCAAACATTAGTGGTTTTACTGCTATGTGTGGTGAACGGGCGCGACGGTGATCGTGTCCGTTCGCGTATCTGAACCGAAGTTGATAGTTTGTAACATGAAAAAGTGCCTATCCACAAAACGGTTTCAAATAGGTGTAGCTCTGTTCCGCTGCGTCTTCAGGCTCCATGATCTCACGGAACGCCTGATGCACCGTTACATAGCCGTCGTAACCTATCGCTTCCAACCCTTGAAAAACTGACGGAAAGTCGATGCCACCCTTGTCCTGTAAACGGATTGGATCGTGTGGGACTTCGCCTTGAATCCACGTCAAAAGGCGTGTTTTTCCATCAGGTCGGCGGATGTGGTTCTGGAGATAGACATTCATCAGATACGGCGAAAACCGCTTGAGCGTTTCCACACCATAATCCTGCCCACACAGATCAAGGTTCGCAGGTTCATAGATAATCCCGAAGTTCTTCCGACCGACGCGTTTCAACACATCGACAGATCCATCTACTGTTTCAAACAAACTCTGCGTATGCGATTGATGCGCAAGACGGATGCCACGTTCAGCAGCTTCGTCAGAAGCACGTTGTGCCCAGGCGATGTCGTCTTCAACCTTCATCGCAATACGGATGAGGTCTGCACCGAGAAATGCTGTTAAATCGAGATAGGGAGTTATATTGCGGAGTCCATCCGGTCCCTGTTCGTTATTCAGCGGCACGGGGAAATCACCGGTAACCATAGAGACCTTCAGGTTGAGGGATGCTGCCTGTTTGCGGGCAGCGGTAATTTCTGCTAAAGGCGAATGGATACCGACTTGCGAGGCTCGCATGCAGACCGCTGCATAGCCGAGCCCTGCTGCGAGTTCAGTGAGTTGTGCAAATGTATGCGTGGCATCTTTCTTCGATGCGGTTTCTGCGACGCGCACGGAAAGTGAAAGTTTCATTTTTTTTACTATGTACTCCTGGGCACCGTTCCATTTCATTATACGGCGATATAAAATTGGTAAAAAATCCTGCTTTAGGTTATGAAAGGTCTGCGAATAATTGGAATACTGCAAGGACAACGGACGCAGCAGCTCAGATTTAATCGTTAAAAATATAAGATATCGGCAATTGAAAGTACCATCAGCACAAGACTAATCATACCGTTCAGTGTAAAAAAGGCGAGGTTAACGCGGGACAGGTCGGTCGGCTTGACGATAGCGTGTTCATAGATAAAAATAAGCACAACGATCCCCACACCGATATAGTAAAAGGTTCCCAACTCAACAAGGAATGGAATGCTGAGGAGAAGCAACACTGCGACAACGTGCAAGGCGGACGATACCCACAATGCCCATCGGATGCCGAGTTTCGCGGGGATGGAGCGCAAACCGTGTTTTCTGTCAAAACCCACATCTTGACACGCATAGATGATGTCAAACCCAGCTGTCCAGAGCAACACCACAAGGCAGAGAATAATGGGTGGCAACGCAAAACTACCCTGAATCGCAATCCATGCCCCGACAGGTGAAATAGAAAGGGAGAGACCTAACCAGAAGTGAGAGAGGACGGTGAAACGCTTGGTATAGGAATAGCCCATAATCACAGCAAGTGCGACGGGTGACAACGCAAAGGCGAGCGGATTCAGTCGCCACGCCGCCAAAACCAAAAGCCCAGCGGAGATAATTGTGAAAATCCACACCGCGCTTTTTGTGATTAAACCGGCAGGAATCGCACGCATCGCTGTGCGCGGATTCATACTGTCAAATTCGGCATCGGCGAGGCGATTAAACGCCATGGCGCAGCTGCGGGCCCCGACCATCGCCACAAGAATCCAACCCAGTTTTTCTAGCGAAGGGACTCCATCTGCAGCGATAAAAGCACTCATCACAGCAAACGGGAGTGCAAAGACGGTGTGTTCAAATTTAATCATCTCTAAGATGATTCTGAGTTTTCGCATTTCTCGCCCTCGCTAGTAAGACTGCACCCTTAAAACGGCAGGAGGTTCCCTGCCGTGTCAAACGCAAACGGCTTCGTCTCGCCGACGACCTCTAACCTCGAATGTAAATTCGCATCTTCAAGTAGCACTTCAGAGATGTCGAGTTCCGTCAACTGCAACGTGCTTTCAATCCGAATGACCCGTGCATCTTCGGGTTCCGTCAGACCGATGGTGTCAAGCGCAACTTCAATCGCTTCACGGTCGGTGTCGTAATAGAACGGAATTTTCGACTTCTGGGGTCCGAGCGCGGTGATACCGTTCATGTAAGTCGAGTGTCGGTCAATCTTATCCACGAGGCGTGTTGTTGTAAAATCGGCGAGTCCGATCCCCGTAGCGTTGCCGTCGCTTTCCTCGGTGAGATCCCGGACGAATATGCGGAGGATCGCGGGTTTCACGGGTTCCGGTTCAAAGTTTTGCATCATCCTACCGATGACGTTCGTGTCCATACCAGTGCCGCTGATATTTTTGCCTGTCCAATCCACAATGAGTAGGTCAAGTTCATCGAAGGGGAGCCGACCCATCAGCGATTTCGACTCAACGAGCAGTTCCCGTTCGGTCTGTAGGAGCTGCGCAGCGGGCATCGCGACGGCTTTCGCGGTATCTTCGTGTGCGTTCTCAATCAAACCCAAGCCGAAAGCAATTTTTCCGCTGTCAAGGATAAAACCGCCGACTGTGGTGATGATGTGTTCAAAGCCATATTGAAAGAACGCCCGATGATAGAGATTCGCGCCCTGTTGCTTGCCCAGTCCGATAACCATCATCTTCATCAAACCGCTCTCAATAGAACCGTTGAAATCGGTGTGCGCCTTAATACGATTGAGAGGAATAACATGATCAGCCTCAGCGGCATACCGATCAAAGAAAACCGGCAAACCGTCCGCCGTCTTGCCGAGTTCGACCACGTCCATTGTCGCCTTCACCGGAGCACCAACAGTCGCTTCCGTGATGCCGTAATGCTCCAACACGCTCCGTTGTCCTTCTGGGGTCGCACCACCGTGGCTCCCCATTGCTGGAACCACAAAAGGATGCGCACCGAGTGCCTTGAGATAATCAACAGTCGCCTTGACCGCCGTAGCGACATTCGCGACCCCGCGACTGCCAGCAGTAATAGCAACCGTTTCGCTCGGTTTGACAATGGCAGCGGTGTTAATCCGATCTAATTCCGTATGAATCGCCGCAGGAAGATCATCGAGAACAGGTACCTCAAACTGCTGTTGAATCCGTGTCATTTTTGGAAGTGCCATTATGTTTCCGTCCTTTATACTTTCACCTATAGGTGGTCGTGATACTTCTGCCTTGTCTAATTACAAACTTCGCTTTTACAAGCAATTTTATCAGAAATGAAATACGGATTCAAGAAAAATTAGGAGAACCCAAGACACCTTCATTAAACCCCAGAATTTTCTTAATCTTACCCGGTTGCGCCCAATTGCATTTCCCTGCCCCATTGAGCTGCCGTAATAACGCAGGAATCGCCGGACTCTCAAGTGCCGTCTTAATCCGCTGCGCGTCTTCTTCTGTCCAGCACGGAATAAAGGCATGCATCGCCTGATTGCCCTGCCACACCTGCCCGTCTACGCTCCCCAACACGATTGGTTCAAACCGATCTGTCCCATACGCCTCCCAAATCACTTTGAACGGTGCAAACGCATACCGACCAACACCCAACAGTGCCCACCAATTTCCTCGCTTCAGTGCAGCCCGAAGCAGCGTTCCTTTTCGCGCCTGTAGGACATCTTGGACGCTCTGAAGGTAGTTTTTTAAAGCAGGGTCCTGCTCAATCTGACACCTCATGAGCGGTTTCCCCGTCTGTTGATCGTAAGGCAGAAGGATCCACTTGTGGGGTGCTACCCTCTGTTGTCTCCAAAGTTCCTTCGTTGCGAGTGGGTACAAAAACTGTTCGGGGAGATGTGTCGGTTTCTCATCAAAGATAAAGACACGATTCGCACCGCACGTATTCACCCCTTGCCGAGGTTTTTGTTCCGGCGATAGCTTCACCTCAAATGGTGTCTCCGTATTTAGTGCATCAAGATCCCGCACCACTCGCCACGGATCGGTCGTATCTTTGAGAGGCAGTGCTTTATATTCTACCCACTTTCCCCCCAATTCTCTGAAATACGAAATAGGAAAGTTCTGCCGTGTATCCGCTCGAAATCTTGCACAACAATACGACGTACCAATATCCTCAAATACCTTGGTCGATGAAAATTCATAGACAGTATCCACAGCAAAATCGCGATAGGCATCAGGACTGTTCCCGAAGTCCCGCACCCGATAATCTCTAAAACCGCCATGTGCACCATCCCCAAAAAAGAGGGACGTAGGGAGATAGAAATATCCTGTTCCGTTCTTTTCCAGCAGCCTTCGCAAAACAACCTTCAACACCAGTGCAGCGATGTCAACCCTTGAGGAACCTAAGAGCATCTGCTGTTTATCCGGCACAAGTCCTTCTTGAATAAAAAACGGCTTTAGGTGTTCTTTGTAAGTTGGGGGTAAATTGTTGAAGTTTGTCCACGGTGGATTCCCGACGAGAATGTCATATCTTCCATCATGGGTCTCCGTGATCACATCTTGACAAAAGATTTGAGAAGCAGGAAAATCAACGTCAAATTTTCGCTTGACATCTTCCCGAAACCTCTCAAGATGCAAGGGGACTATCTCAATGAGTGTGAGGCGTGAGAGGCGTTCACGGGTAATCGGAACTCCTTTTCGTCTGGCAATATGGAGCATTGCGAGTGCGAACACCCCTTGACCGGCGGTCGGATCACAGACGGATGCACCATCAAGCCATGCATCGAAGACCTTCCATCTATCAATGAGTCGTTCTGCCCACTTTAGAGGCGTAAAAACCTGTCCAATTTGTCTGTTCATCATGATTAATGATACCTTAAAATCATAATCAATGATACACTAAAACCACTGGAAATAGAAAATAGAAAGGAAAAACTTATGGAACAGCAAAAAACAGGCTTCGTCTACCACCCAAACTACCTCAACCACGACACCGGTCCAAACCACCCCGAACGTCCCGACCGACTCCGCGCGAGTCTATCCGCACTCCAAGAAAGCGACATCTGGGATCAGTTACACCCAATCGAACCGACACCAGCAAACACAGCGCAACTCCTCTATGCCCACGAACCCACCTATCCTGAACACATCAAGCAACATTGCGAAGCAGAGGTTCCGCTCACTTACGACACATCCGTCGTGAAGGCTTCGTACGATATCGCATTGCTTTCAACAGGAGGCGTACTCAACGCGGCAAACGCCGTTGCAACCGGAGCCGTTCAAAACGCTTTCGCTATGGTGCGTCCGCCCGGACACCACGCCACACCCAATCAGAGCATGGGATTCTGTTTATTCAACAATATTGCCATCGCTGCCCGCTATCTTCAACGGGAACACAAGGCAGGGAAAGTCGCAATTGTCGATTGGGATGTCCACCACGGCAACGGCACACAAGACATTTTCTATGAAGATGAATCCGTCTTCTTTTTTTCTATTCACCAATCACCGCTCTACCCCGGCACGGGTTCGAGTTACGAACGCGGCAGCGGAAAAGCACGCGGCACCATACTAAATGCACCGATGCCTCCAGGGAGTGGCGATAACGAATACATAACAGTCTTCACGGATGTCCTTATTCCTGCGTTGCAAGCGTTCGCGCCCGAATTTACATTAATCTCAGCGGGGTTTGATGCGCACTACCTCGATCCACTCGCCAATACTGAGCTAACAGCGGATGGATTTGCCACACTTACAGACCTAATCCTTGCGTTTACCGAGGGACGCGTTGTCTCTGCGTTGGAAGGAGGCTATAGTTTAGAAGGAGTGTCTGAATCGGTTGTCGCGCATGTAGAAAGGTTAGTGAAAGATAATCCTAAAAATCCTAAAATCCCGTAAATCCTGATTCAGACGATGGTTCCTCAGACTTTTTCCCGACGTGAATGGCAACGATGCCGAACGTCTTTCGATAAAACCGGACATCCGTCAACCCGCACTGCTCCATAACGGCTTTTAAAGCATCGCAGTCCGGGAACTTCATAACAGAACGCGGGAGATACCCATATGCATCGTCCTCGCTCCCAGAGATACGATTTCCGATGAAGGGTAGAATCTTCGTAAAATAGAAATAGTAGAGACCCCGAAACAGCGGATTCACAGGTTGCGTAAACTCCAAGATAACGACCCTACCGCCCGGTGCAGCAACGCGCGTCATCTCACGGATTCCCATCTCTAAATCCGAAACGTTCCGAATCCCGAAACCGACAGAGACAACATCAAAGGTATTGTCCAAAAAAGGGAGGATGAGGGTATCCGCTGCGAGAAAGTTTGTAGTGCGGTTAGAAACCGCACCTACCGGTTGTTGAAGTTTTTGATCGCCGATAGCCAGCATTTCAAAGCAGAAATCCGAACCGATAACGAAACCGTCTGCTGAAATTTTATCTGAGTATGCGAGCGCAAGTTCACCCGTGCCTGTGCAGACATCCAACACCTTGCTCGTCGGCTCGACATTACTCACCTTGACTGTCTCGCGACGCCAACTTCTGTCGCGTCTGAGGCTCAACAACGAGTTGAGGAAATCGTAGTGGCGCGCCACCGCCGCAAATAGGTTTTTTATTCGATGTGCCTGCTGCATAATCCCAACCGTTCAAACTACATTCGTAATTCCGCGCCGAGCTCTTGATGGAGGTGTTCAACAACCCGCTCGTGAAGGGCATTCACAGCCTTGTCTGTTAAAGTCTCGGCGTCAGAATGATAAACGATGGTATAGGCGAGACTCTTTTTGCCTTCAGGAACCTGCTCACCCTCATAAACATCAAACAGACGCACCGATTCTACCCATTCCCCGCCAGTCGTGTAGATAAGTGCTATCGGTATATCTGACAACACCGCTTTATCCACAACAATAGCAAGGTCTCGCTCTACCTTCGGGTAGATGGAAATCGGTTCAAAGCGTCTGGAAAATACAGTGGCACTCACTAACGCTTCAAGGTCAAAGTCAAAGAGATACGCTTTATAGGGCAGATCGTAATTTTCGAGCACCTCTGGATGCGCCTCCCCGAAGGTACCGACCTGCGTCTCTCCCAATAATACTACAGCGTTGCGACCCGGATGGAAGGTCGGCACGTCGGTTTTCTGCAGCGTGTATTCGGTAACGCCGCATACCTCAAGCATACCCTCTACGAGTCCCTTGATGTCAAAGAAATCGGGATCACGATATAGATTGCCATAGACCCCATCGCCAATCTGCCCAGCGAGAACACCGGCAACCCGTTCTGGCTCTTTCTGATTGCCATCTCGGACAAAAACGCCACCTATCTCAAAGAGCGAGATAGCGTTGATTTGGTGATTCCGATTATGCTGTGTGTTCTCAAGCAGCCCTGGTATCAGTGTTGTGCGGAGGATCGACATCTCTGGACTCAACGGATTTTGCAACCGTAAAGTCTCACGCAACGGACTGTCTGACGGCAAACGGATCTTCTCAAAGCAGTTTGGATCAGAAAAACTGTAGTTCACGGCTTCCATCATACCCGCAGCGAGCAGAAAACGCTTTATACGCTTACGAACCTCTACCTTCGGATTCGGTGCTGGCACAGGAATATCACCCTTCGGCAACGCCGTCGGAATATTATCGTAACCGTAGACCCGCGCAATCTCTTCGATCAGGTCAATCTCACGGGTAATGTCAGACCTGAATGTCGGCACAGTGATCTGATAGGCACTCTCAAACGCTTGGACATCAAAACCGAGACGCATTAAAATCTGCGCCATCTCTGACTTCTCAATCTCAGTTCCCAATACAAAATTGACCCGATCCGGACGAAGTTTAATTTCAGTTAGAGGTTGTTCTCCGGGATAGACATCAACGATACCCTTACAGACAGCCCCACCTGCCAATTCAGCGATGAGCTCTGCTGCACGATCCAGCGCAGTGAGGACCACTCCCGGATCAGCACCGCGTTCAAACCTGTAAGAGGCTTCCGTGCTCATCCCCAACGCCTTTGCAGTTGCCCGAATACTCGATGGACTAAAATAGGCACTTTCCAGTAGGACATCACACGTCGTTTCCGTAATCTCGGAATCGTAGCCACCCATAATTCCGGCAAGTGCAACAGGTTTTTCAGCATCAGCGATGACGAGCATATCAGCCGTGAGCTCACGATCAATTTCGTCGAGGGTCGTCAGTTGTTCACCCCCCGCTGTCCGCCGTACAACGATGCGATTTTCCGCTAACTTATGATAATCAAAGGCGTGGAGAGGCTGCCCATATTCCATCAAGACGAAGTTCGTCACGTCAACAATGTTGTTGATAACACCAATACCGACAGATTCAAGCCGCTGTCGTAACCACGCTGGTGATTCCGCGACCTTGATTCCTCGAATAACGCGGGCAGCATAACGCGGACAGAGATCTGGCGCATCAATTGTTACAGAGGTTAGGCTTCGGATATCGGTTTCATTCTCTTGCAAATCGACACGAGGCAGCTTTAAAGAATTCCCAGTCTCCGCACGGATCTCGCGGGCAACACCGATAAGACTCAGACAATCTGGACGGTTCGGCGTAATCTCAAGTTCAAACATCACATCGTCTAACCCCAAAGCCGCCACCAGAGATGAACCGACGGATACACCGGTGGGGAGTTCCATCAGACCGGCAGCCTCTTCAGAGAATCCCAACTCTTTTTCGGAGCAGAGCATTCCTTGTGAGACCTCGCCTCGCAGTTTGGCAGATTTGATTGTCAAACCGATAGGTAGCGTCGCACCGATTGTAGCAACGGGTGCCAACATCCCCACTCGAACATTTGGCGCACCGCAGACAATCTGCAGTTCTTCTGGCTCACCGACATCTACCTGACAGAGAACAAGCTTATCGGCATTCGGGTGCGGTCCTACAGCACTTACTTTGCCGACGACTACACCCTCTAACCCAGTGCCGAGTTCTTTAATCGCCTCAACTTCAATGCCTAACATCGTCAGCCGATCAGCGAGTTCACTCGGGGAAAATTCAAAATCAATATAGTCTTTGAGCCAATTTAAGGTCACGTTCATCTATTAAGTCCTCTTTCCAAATGGCATCAGTTATCGGCTGTCGGCAGTCCGTAAGGTTTCGCATGCTACAGTCCCTTAACCAACAACCAATAACCAACAACTATCTAAAACTGTCGCAAAAACCGCAGGTCGTTCTCATAAAAGGTACGCATATCGGGAATACGGAATAGGAGATTCGCAATCCGTTCCACTCCGATGCCGAAAGCAAACCCTGTAACCTCATCCGGGTTATAGTTTACCGCCTCAAACACCGCTGGATCCACAGCACCCGCGCCAAGGATCTCGGTCCATCCCGTGTTCCCACAACTCCGACATCCTTTCCCCTGACAGACGGTACAGGAGATGTCTACCTCCGCACTCGGCTCCGTAAAAGGAAAGAAATGCGGACGGAACCGCATCTGCGTTTGATCCCCGAACATCTGTCGAGCGAAAGAGGTCAAAATCCCTTTGAGTTCACTAAAAGTGACGTGTCTATCGACGAGCAGTACCTCTACGTGATGGAACATCGGTGTATGTGAAATATCGTAATCCACGCGATAGCATTTCCCCGGCACAATAATTCGGACCGGCGGTTTCTGATTCTCCATTGTGCGGATCTGCACAGGGGATGTATGTGTCCTCAAGAGATGCCCGTCGGTTAAGTAAAAGGTATCGTGTAAGTCGCGAGCCGGGTGATCTGCCGGTGTATTCAAGGCATCAAAATTGTAATACTCCGTCTCCACATCCGGTCCCGTTACCACTTCAAACCCCATTTGTCCGAAAATCGCTTCAATACGTTCCAAGACCTGCATCACAGGATGCGCTTTCCCGTAAGCAGGTTTCCGTCCGGGAAGGGTGATGTCAATAGCCTCCGCCTGCAGCTGCTGTTCCCGCTGCTGACGATGCAATCTCTCTGTTACACCCTCAAACGCCTCCGTAAGTGTGGTGCGCACCTCATTCGCGAGCTTCCCAATCTCCGGACGCTCCTCCTTCGAAAGTTTACCCATGCCCTTCATGACATCGGTTAACTTTCCCCTACGCCCAAAATATTCAATCCTGAGCAACTCCAGCGCGTCAAGTGTTTCAACTCCCTTTAAAGCCTGAAGTCCTTCCACTTTTATCTTTTCCAATTCTTCTTTCATAATTCCTCTGTTTTTGGCGAACCGCGAATAGCAAACCGCGAATAGCCAATAAAAAACGCCTACCACTTCGCTCCATAAAGGTTAATTCCCTTCTGGGGACGAAAGCGACAGGCATCTACTTCCGCGGTACCACCCCGCTTGACAGACTGGCTATCGGCTATCAGTTGTCGGCTATCAGCATGTAACCGTTGCGTATCATGTCCTGCCACAAACCGCTTTGGCTGACTGCTGACCGCTGATTACTGACGGCTATTTTTAAAATCTGCCCGCTTCATTATTTTTTTTACGGCTCCAGGATGAAATTCGGCAGTTGCTCTCAAAACCGCGCTTCCAACCGATGACGCAGTCTCTCTGGTTGAGAGGTCTCAACCGCTTACATAAGTCCCTTCATTGCCTTTTAGAGTTTCAGTGCACATTGCTGCGCAATGTTTTTGGTTTGACGGCTATTTTATCCCTTTGCGAGGGCGGCAAGTTGTCCAAAACCGGCTTCATCATTCACAGCGATGTCGGCGAGAACCTTCCGATCGAGTTCAATGCCAGCGGTTTTAAGACCGTGCATGAATCGACTGTAGGAGAGTCCGTGTAATCTTGCGGCGGCGTTAATCCTTGTAATCCAAAGCCGTCTAAAATCGCGTTTGCGTGCGCGACGATGTGCGTAGGCGTGGTTCCACCCCTTCTCGACCGCCTCCATAGCGGTGCGTTTGAGGTTGTTCCTACCCCCACGGTATCCTTTGGAATGTTTGAGTATGCGGCTCCGTCGTTTGCGTCGTACATTCCCCGTTTTTACTCGTGCCATTTTTAAATAAAACTCCTATGGCGGTTCGCTACTGGCTGTTAGTCTATAGCAAAGACGCAAGCGTTAAAGTACGCCCTCTTTACCAACTGCCAATTGCTAACTGCCAACTGCTAATCGCTATCCGCTATTGATGAATTAGGCGTTTCAAGCGTTTCTCATTGCTTGGGTCGACTAAAGTCGCTTGTCGTAACCTACGCTTCTGCTTCGCTGACTTTGAAAGGAACAGGTGTCCAGCATAAGCACGATTTCGGCGGATTTTGCCTTTTCCCGTGAATTTGAAACGTTTCGCCGCGCCTTTATGCGTTTTCATTTTTGGCATAAAAATATCCTTGATAAAGCGTAGCGACCGTATAGAATGCTACATGCGCATTCGGCATCCACACAAGGTCGCCCCTACAATTGTCCTTTACACACGAGTGCAAAGACAAACTTTGCCCACACGCGGCAAGATTTGTCTTTGCTTTATACTACATTACGAAGATTTTGGCGCGAGGGTCATCGACATAATACGGGTTTCCATCCGCGGCGGTTGCTCTACATCTGCAACCTCTTCGAGGTCATCTCTGAGACGTGAAAGCAGATTTCTGCCAAGTTCAGTATGGAGCATCTCACGGCCGCGGAACCGTACGGTCGCACGAACCTTCCACCCATTCTTCAGAAAATCCTCAACATGTCGTTTCTTGAACTGGTAGTCGTGTTCCGCTGTATCTGGACGGAACTGCATCCCCTTCAAAACAACCTTCGACTGTTTCTTTCGAGCCTCGCGCGCCCGCTTGTTCTTCTCATACTGATACTTCCCGTAGTCCATAATTTTACAAACGGGAGGTTTAGCGTTCGCCGATACCTCTACCAAATCCAATCCAACTTCTTCAGCAAGTTTCATTGCGTCGCGTGGCGACATGACACCGACCTGCTTGTTTTCATGGTCTATTAGTAAAATTTCTTTGGCTCGAATCTGATAATTGGAACGACTCTGTCTTTCCGTCGTCCTCTGAGTACGTCTGCCTCTGTAATGTATTTTTCACACCCCCAAGTAAAGGTGCTGCAGCACCTTGCTTGCAAGAGCGACAAACGTATCCATCGCTCTACGGTATAGAGATAACTCTATCTACAAAACTTTGTATCGACTCGGACGCTGCAAAGCACGCCAAATGCGTGACTATAAAGCCCTACGTCCAAATGAATTAACTAATTATACCATATCGGTAACATAAATGCAAGTTAATTAAAAAAAGCCGATCGTCCATAAAGTCCGTAAAATAATCAAACCGCCTGCCAAACCCCCGAAAACAACAATAAGACTGATGCTGACGATGAGCGCAAGCCGGACAATCTGCTCGCCGAGTTCTGGTCTTTCGTTTATCCACGCTCGCGCCAGCCAGAAAGTTAAAACGACGCTCACCAGACTGAGAACACACGCGCTCAAGACCGCTATCAGCATCCCCGGAAAGTCTACCATTTGTATCGTTTCCGGCAGGGATCCGTATTGGGAATAGTTTAAGATAACGGCGATTAAAACGCCTCCCAAAATCACAATGAAACCGATGAAAACGATTAACGCTTTTTTAAAGGCAGTCCCCATTTTTAGTTGAAAATCTCTCCAAATCTATAGGTTGCTTTCCAATAATCCTAACACATTTCAGAGACAAGCGCAAACGAAACACCTGAAACGCTTGATTTATTTACTAAAAGATGGTAAATTAATTTCACATTAGACTGATTTGAATACGAAGGAGTTTTCTCATGGCTGTAACATACACACCGGCAATCGCCGAAGTTATCGAAAAATTAGAAGCAGGCAACCCACTCCCGACGCTTGTTCCGAAGAAAGCATGGAGTGGTGAGTTGACAGACGCTCTGGAATCTTCATCCCTTGACCAACTTTTTGAGGGACAATCGCTAAAAAATACTACGTTTGGTGAAGCCATCAAAAGCGGTCTACTCCTCTGGAACGACGCACTCGACGAATCCCACACGATCTCGCAGGGACTCATGGACCAGACGGGCAGCTACTGGCACGGCATTATGCACCGCCGCGAGCCAGACTATCCCAATTCCAAGTATTGGTTCGGTAGAGTCGGCACCCACCCAATTTTCTCAACACTCCGCGAACGTGCCCTCGAAATCTTCAAGGAGGCATCGAACCCCTCAGACGCGCTCGCAGACATCGGGAAAACGATTGCATCACACGAAAACTGGGATGCCTACCAGCTCATCGATTGGTGCGAAGCTGCCGAAGGCGACTCGGACTCAGATGTAACCCGCTTTTTACAACAGGTACAGGTAGAAGAAATTAAGTTGCTACTGGCATATACCTATCAGAACGCTGTTTAATACACGCTAATTTTCCCAAAGGAGGCAGATAATGTTTCCGCAAAGTGAGGATATCAATACAAAGCGTTGGTATCATCTCGTTATCGCACTCATGGGATTGGCATTGATTAGTTCCTGCGTGAGTTCAACGCTCAACGAAACACGTTCGACTTCTGCTGCAGCCGCCCCTACCTATAACGAGATTAAAGCGATGATTGAAAAACTTTCAGAGGGTGGCGAACCGGCTGACTACGAAGTATTGATTGAGAAATCAAGAGCTTTCATCAAAGCAAACCCAAAATACAGGCAGGTAGATGAGATTTACTATTACCTCGGTGCCATCTTAGTTCAGCTGCAGCGGACGGAAGAAGGGATCGCAGTCCTTGAAGAACTTATTAAGGATTATCCTTCTGCTAACTATGTTGAACCGAGCCTGCTAACCCTGGGATTGGCTTATGACAAAATCAGCGCGCACGATAAAGCAGATGTGCTTTACGAAAAACTGGCGTATCACTCAAAGTACAGCACCGGTAGGTATGCCGAAACCGCTCGGCAACTCCTTGAACGAGATAGAACCACACGAACAGGCGAATTATCGGGTTCGTCTGAAACGAGTCCGCACCAGAAACCGAGCCAATTTATCAATAAACCGGCACCAGATTTTTACGTGATGGACATAATGGGTGAAGAACTTTCACTCCAACAGTATCGCGGACAGGTTGTTCTGCTCGATTTCTGGGCAACATGGTGCCAACCTTGCCTCGCGGAGATGCCTAATGTCAAAGAGACTTACCGAAAATATAAGAATCGGAAGTTTCAGATTATTGGCATTAGCTTAGATAACGCAAGAGAACCGCTTGAGGCATACATTAAAGGCGAAGGCATCGCGTGGCGGCAATACTTCGACAGCAGCGGTCAGATTAGTAATTTGTACGGTGTGCGTGCAATCCCATCGACATTTTTGATTGACGGCACCGGCATTGTCCGAAAGGTGAATCTTCGTGGTCCTGCACTTGAAACGGCAGTAACTGACCTCGTGCGGGAAAACACAGCCAATTAACAAATCCGAGGAAATTGACGATGTTCTTCCGAAATGCTATAAATGCAGAGAAAAATAAAGATACTTTTCTCTCCCTTATTTTCGGGCTTACATGCCTTGCGTTAATAGTGTTTTGCGCGAACCTCGTAGATGCCGCTTCGGAGAAACCTGGTTACAAGTATCAAGAAATTAAGGCAATTGTCAAAGATCTCAAGCGGCGGACCAAATCCGAAGACTTAGAGAAGTTAGTCGAGAAATCAACCGAGTTTATTACGTCCCATCCGAAATACAAACGGGTGGATGAGGTCTATTACCTTCTCGGTGATGCCTTGGTCCAGCTCGACCGCGTTGAAGAAGGGGTCAAAGTCTTTGAAGAACTCATCAAGGACTATCCCTCTGCCCGCTACGTTGAAAGGTGTCTACTGGAATTAGGACTGGCTTACGACAAACTCGGTAAACACGACACAGCGGATGCCGCTTATGAGAAATTAGTGAATCACCCGAAGTACGGTTCGCGATCTCAGGCAAAATTTGCGAAGCAGCTGCTTGAACAGGACAAAACGACTCGAAAGGGTGAACTCCCGAAACCGTCAAGGGCAAGGATGAACCCCCGAGACTGGATCGGACATCCTGCACTCGATTTTGAGGTGACGGATTTAAAAGGTGAAGCCCTCTCGTTGGAACGGTATCGCGGACAGGTCGTGTTACTCGATTTTTGGGCGACGTGGTGTGGTCCGTGTATCGCAGAGATGCCCAACGTCAAGAAAACCTACGAAACGTATAAGGATCAGAAGTTTCAGATTATCGGTATCAGCCTTGATAGATCAATGGAACCTCTTAAGGCTTATATTGAAAAAGAGGAACTCGAATGGGTTCACTACTGGGATACTACCAACAAGGTTAGCAGCATATATAGAGTGCAGGCGATTCCGTCAACCTTTCTGATTGATGGTGAAGGTGTTATCCGGAAAGCAAACCTCCGCGGTGCTGCGCTTAAGAAGGCAGTTGCTGAATTGGTGAAGGAAAACCTGGCAAAATCAACAGGAAAAAAAGAAGAGACAGGTTCCCAGTAAGAGAACATCAGTCTAAGGAGAGATGATGGCGTATGTCACTTTGAAGGACGTTACCAAAATTTACGATGGTGATGTCCTCGCAGTTGAACAAGCAAACTTTGAGATTCCGGACGAGTCGTTTACTGTGCTTGTCGGTCCGTCGGGATGCGGCAAATCGACGCTTTTGCGGATGATCGCGGGGCTGGAACAAATAACGGAAGGCGACATCTATATCGACGATGAACGTATTAACGACATACCCCCTAAAGATAGGGACATCGCCATGGTCTTCCAAAACTATGCCCTTTACCCACACATGACGGTGTACAAGAATATGGCGTTCGGGCTGAAACTCCGCAAATATCCCAAAGCAGAGATCGACCAGCGTGTCAAAGAAGCCGCGGAGATTCTGAGTATCTCGCACCTCTTGAACCGGAAACCGAAGCACCTCTCCGGTGGTGAACGCCAACGCGTTGCAGTCGGTAGGGCAATCGTTCGACATCCAAAAGTATTCCTGTTCGACGAGCCGTTGAGCAACCTCGATGCGAAGTTGCGTGTACAGATGCGGATGGAAATCAGTCGCCTACACGACCGGCTTGATGCCACCATCGTCTACGTCACACACGACCAAGTTGAAGCAATGACGATGGGAGACCAGATCATCGTACTCAATGAGGGAAAAATCCAGCAGATTGCCGATCCGGGAACGCTCTATCACAAACCCGCAAATCAATTCGTCGGTGGCTTTATCGGCACACCACCGATGAACTTTATAGAGACACAGATTGCAAATAACGGTGGCACGTCAGCACTCCGATTTGAAAACTTCAAAGTGGAACTGAATTCCCACCTCCAAGGAGCCCTCAACAAACTTTCGGGAGAAGCAGTGACACTCGGCATCCGTCCGGAAGATATTCATGTTGGTGAAAACGGAAACAACAGTGTTGGAACGCAGGTAGAACTGGTCGAACCGCTCGGAAATCATGCGCTGCTGTACTTGCGGACAGAAAATAACAATTTCGTCGCACAATCGGATCTCGCTGATTTGCCACAACACAACGCGCCCTTGACAGTCAACTTCAACATGGACAAAGCGCACCTGTTTCACCCAGAGACAGGCGAATCGTTGACAACATAGCAGTCAGCGATCAGGTCGGTTGACTTCATTTCATTTCGTCAACCTCTCAGCAGTCAGCAGTCAGTCACGAGGCGTGTCAGAAAACCTACTTCAAGAAGTTCCTGATAACTGAATGCTGAAAGCGCAGCGACCTGACTGCTAATCCAATAACGCCTGAATTTGTGTCCACGTTTCCTCATCTATTGGTATGCCTTCCCGTTCCCGTCTGCGTTGTTCTTCCCAACCGCGTTCTCCTGGCATCCGAATTGCGTCAATGCCAGCGACACGCTTCGCCGATTTGAGATACGCAATAAATCGCTCTATTTCCGCGCTGAACCCCGGAAAATCTCTAAAACTCGCAACGTTAATCACAAGTACGAACAACCCGTTTCCGACGCGGGCATCCTCACTCCGACTACACCCTGCACCCGTAAGCGCACCTGCAAGAATATCCACAATAACACTCAACCCGTATCCTTTGTGTGCCGAAACTGTACCGCCAAACGGCAATAACGTAGCAGGGGGTACACCATAAAAATCGTCCGGGTTCGTCGTCGATTCACCCTCTCCATCAATCAACCATCCGTGAGGCAACGCCTCGTCTCGATGCTGCTTAACCCGAATCTTCCCGGATGCAACAACACTCGTAGACATATCCAACACAATCGGATATTGCCCCTCAATCGGCACCGCACACGCCATCGGATTGGTAGAGAGTCGTCCTTCAACACCGCCGTGTGGTGCGACACACGTGCCACCGCCGTGGTCGTTCGCCATGAGCAACCCAATCATCTCCGCATCTGCAGCGAGACATGCATATCCGCCTAACCTACCGACCTCATTACACCGTGAAACAGTGACAGAGCTTATGTCTGTCTGTTTCGCTTTCCGAACCGCCAATTCAACCGCACGCGTCGCGATGACAGGACCGAACCCCCAATTGCCATCTAACACCGCGATTGAGGCAGATTCGTGTAGTGTCTCTGTCGGCGCATCGGGTTGGATTAACCCTGCCTCCAATTCACCGACATACTTCGGGAGATGGATGACACCGTGTGAATCGTGCCCGACGCGATTGGCACCGACCATGGAACGGGTTACCAACTCCGCTTCGGCTTTCGATATGTTTAATTTCTCAAACACGTTTAAGCATATCGTGGTCAGTGCTGCTGCGGTAAAGTTGGGCATTACACGCCTCCTTTGTATCTATCATTGTCAGAATCAAGATTAGATGGCTGTCAGTCTTGTAGGTTGGGTAGAACGGCTCCCCACGCAAAGTCCTATAGCGCACAAGGTATCCAAGCCCCGAGAACCGCTGAAATTACCAAAAGTTGAGTGAAACCCAACGCACGCGGAGCCTGACACGGGTGGCATGTCGGGTTTCGCTGCGGCTTTGTATCTGGACAGTTCATTGGAGCCCGGCAGGCAGTGTCTTTCACAAATGCGGACGAGGTTATTACCGCTCTACCCGACCTACATCACTTCATTGTTGTCTGAATCAGGATTTTCAGGATTCGCGGATTGACAGGATGAAAGCCCTTTCTGGGCAACACATATTGGAATACTACACCTATCATCGCTTATTTGTCAATATCCAAATTCGTGTACCATACCCTGTTAGGTTATGCATTCTTCGTTCATCGCGGTTCGCGGTCCGTTGTAGCATAGCCTGTTAGGCTGTACAACCCCCTAACTGACACCAACAAACAACTCCCAAATAGCTAACTTCTGAAAAAAAGCACCTTTTATGAGACTTTTTTTGCAAACTTGCATTCATGTCTTATGAAAGCACAAATCCTTCATGTGAACTTTTTGAGGATTCCAATAATATCAGGACTTACGCAAAATCAGAGAATTAGGTCTATCATGACGCAATAGATGCGGTTAGGAAACCGCACCTACCAGTGGAGTGCATAAGTCCGAAATTTAATGTTTTTGACCCGAGGCTTCTATGCTGGATGATTGACGATGAAAAAGCACGAGATATAGAGCTCGTCCGTAAGATACGCGATGGCGACGAAAACGCATTTACCGAACTCCACCGGCGTTACCGTCCTAATATCTACAACTACATCGCCAAGAAAATAGAGGACCGGCAAGATGCAGAGGAATTGGTGCAAGATACATTCATGAAGGTATGGCAACACATCCATACGCTCAACGAGCCTGATAAAGTCCTGAACTGGATGTACCGCATCGCCGCCCAACTGATTGCGGGGTGGCACCGAAAGCAGAAGTCCGCCAGTCGCAGAGGATCCAGCGTTGATGTGTATGAGGCAGAAGGCGACATCGTAGCCTCAACAGCCCTCTATCAGACTGCAGAAGAAACTGCCTTCATCGCAGAACGCTTCGATACCCTTGATAAAGCAATTGCGCAACTTCCTGAAAGAGACCAGCGGATGATTCGGCTGCAATCGGACGGACACAGTTACGAAGAAATCGCTGAGATACGCGGAGAAACTGTTTCCGCGGTGAAAAATAGGCTATCTCGGGCGAAGCAGAAACTCAAAGTCTGGGCAGAGGCTTGGAAAAAAGCCGATGCTGAAGGCTTAGACATGGAGTTCTCTGAGGTTCATGAGAAGAAGGGTAAATAATATTTATCCTTTGTTGGAGATTGCGAAAGCAATAGGTATCTCTCATTCTGCTTTTGAGCGGACGGTGCAATGTGTGATAGCGGCGTGGAAGAAGGTTTCCGCAAAGCAGAATCTCACAGAGCTCGTTTCTGCAATGGCGAATAACAGGAGATAACTTTTACGAGAATAGCGATGTAGATTGATTTGTGCTCAGTCTGTGTCCGAAATTGATTACGGAATTTCGCAATTGTTGCAAGTTCAGCCAAAATTTATCATTTAGGGATTTCAAAGAAACTTCAACAAGTGGTTTTGAACGCCATTGAAGTATAAGAGACATCCGGAAAAAAGGATTGTCCTCAGATTTTGGATGTTTAATGTTACAGTTGTGAGAAACTTTGAATATTATAATCCCCTTGCCCGGTGAGGGCAACAGTTTTTTCAAGGAGAAATGAAATGTTTCTACAATTTCTGAAAAATAGGAAAGTTGCAACGTCTATCACAATCCTCGTGATTGCAATGTTTGCATTTAGCTTCTATGCAGCCCTTATCTTCTCGGTACACGAAGCCTCTGGTCAGACGACAACCTATCTTTGGGGCGAGCTTAAAAAACGACCATCACCCCCCGTCCGAAACGATAACAGTGACAACTCCAGTTCTTCGAGTTCCTCAAGTTCCTCAAGTTCCTCAAGTTCCTCAGAGGTTCCTAACTGTGCATGTGGCTGTGGTTGGATTGTTCCTACATGCCCTTGCGATTAGCAGTATTAACCCGAGAAGCTGACCTGTGCAACCACAATTGTGGTTATACCGATACAAACTGTAATGGACACGACATTGACAACAGTTGTACCCAATAACACTTGTCCCTAACATTCAGAGGATATGAAATGAACTTCCGTGAATGGGTTTCCACCCGTACTGTAGCAATCACCGGTATCATTGCGGTGCTGCTATTCACCAGTTTCCATTTTTACACGCAGCAGGAAATCCGAAATTTTGAAGTGAAGTCTCTAAACGTGTCTCCAACGGCACAGCAAGTTGAGACAGTAATCGCTTCAAACACCGAGGCCGTTTCCACCAAACAAGGGGAAGTTGTCGTTGAAAAATCCTTGCAGACGGTGAACACTGAAAAGAATAAACAGACAGCACCAAAAGCCACAACGGAAAATGCTGGGTGTGGCAGCTGTGGATGCCAATAATTTTAGTTAATCGTATTGTTCCGTTCTGCCCGCTTTCAGCGGCAGCAGAACGGAGCATCACACAATACAATATAAGGAGTTTATCCAATGAAATTGCATCAGGGGATATCCCCCCGTACCGTAGCAATAACCAGTATCATAGTGGTGCTATTATCCATCGGTTTCCACTTCTACATGCAGCATAATGTGAGGAAATTTGAAACTACTTTGCCAAAACTCCAAGCCACGATGGACACCTCAATCTCTCCTATAGCATTTAATCCTGATGCAACAGAAGCAACTCTCAGCGGCGAGGAAACACTTCAAAACGGGACTGGAACAGAACCCACTACACCCAAGAATGAAGAAAATCAAGTTTCCACCTGTGCCATGGCAACAATGGAAAATATGGCGACAATGGAAATGAGTCAAATGAAAAGTGCG
The DNA here is from genome assembly GCA_028820845.1 of Candidatus Poribacteria bacterium. Taxonomy (NCBI): domain Bacteria; phylum Candidatus Poribacteria; species Candidatus Poribacteria bacterium. The sequence continues at coordinate 154,314 of JAPPII010000114.1, read as the reverse complement.
GAGCAATTTGAATCGGACCCAGAAACTGGAACAGCAGAGACAACAAAGTTGTACGCAGGATTGACAGCGGAAGAGGTTCAACAACTCTGGAATGAACTTTCTTCCCCTTATGTCGCGAATGCAGACGAAAAATTTGATTTATTGGGAGACGTACTCGTTGATCAACTTGGACCTGATCCAAGAATTCCAGAGTATATAAGAGGACTTAAAACAGTACATATTCTCCAAAACATAGAGTTAAGTCGAACGAATAACGAAGAGGATGTAGATAATTATTTGAGTTATCTACCAGCTGTTTTCGCAAACAATTTTGTTGAACTGACCATAGACTTGTTTGAACTTCCACCTGAAAGAGCTTCCGAAATGCGTGATTTAGCAGGGCAAGTTGCAGTGGAAGTAGATACGCTGACACTTCTTCAAGAGACGCGCCCGTGGGTTCAAGATGCTATTGATACTGGAGTTCTCTCGCCTGAAGATGGTGAACTCGTCATAGAATCCGTAACAGGTCTGAAAGTTACTATGCCCGGTGAAGACCGCACCACATCAACGGGGGACTCCAGAACCTACACAGGGGACTTCACAGCACCTCAAAAGGTAGCATCACCCGAATCGGTTCACCCCGATATTCCTCAACTCCTTGGAGATTAGCAATCTTCACATTCTAATGCGTATAGGTATCGGGTCGATCCTTTTAGTGTCAGCTCCTCTCTGCAAGGGTACCTCTCCCACATTGACGAAAAAATGCATAATTTTCGGGGTTGTTCTTCTCAGGTCCAATTCACTACGACAAGCAAAAGATTTAGAATCAGAAAGGGGTTCTTTTGAGAACCTCTTTGGGGAGGGGACAGTTACCTATGTCTAAGAGACTATGGATTCCTAGATACTGGCATCTAAAGGTTTTCCTCTTCGTTCTTGGCTGTATCTTGCTCCTCGCTTTCTGGATGCGCATCCAGGGCACAGGTTGGATCCCCGATGGGCAGTTTACTGGATATGACGCATACCTCTATTATTGGCAAGCGCAAATTGCTTCTGAGCAGGGACATCTGCCTGCGCGCGATATGCACCGCTGGCTGCCCCTCGGTAGAGATTTAGGACAGACCTTAAACCTCTATTCTTATGCACTCGCTTACGCCCACAAAGCAATTGTCTTCTGCTTTCCTGAAGTCTCGCTTTATCAGGTCTGTGTTTATGCCCCTCCGGTTTGTTTTGTTATTGGACTCGGTGCGCTCTGCATTTTCCTTTATCACACCTATGGTATGCTTTTCTCTGCCATTGCTGGGATACTCTTGGCAACCTTCATCGGTACTATCGGACGCAGTGCTGCCGGTTTTGGTGACCGAGACAGTTGGTGCTTCATGCTTGCCATCCTTGCGACAACCACCTACCTCATGTCTTTACAAACGCGAGATCCTCACAAACGACTTTTATGGACACTTACCAGTGGAGGTGTTGTTTTTCTGGGAGGCCTGAGTTGGGAGGCTTTCGGTTTTTTTGTTGTTATAATACTTGCCCTGGAACTATGGAGATTTTGTACCACAGAAACCGAGCAACATCTAAACGAGTACGCCCTATGGATGTTAATGTTCGTCCCTGGGCTCTATCTTGCCAGTCCCGCCTATCGGAGTGGCTATGGATTCGCGACACATGTTACCGCGCTGTTGCTATTACCACCGATGGTTGTTTTCTTTATCCGCAGCAACAGATACCTGCTTCTCGATTTCTTTGAACGGCTCCGGCCCCATGCGCGCCATATTGCTTGGTGCCTAACACTCAGCAGCATTGCATTCGGTGTATACTATATTGCCCTAAACTTTGACAACTTCGTCCACATCGCCTATAGACATGACGGAAACCGACTGATGCAAAGCATCGGAGAACTCGCGGCTCCAAGCTATTATTATTGGAGAGAACACTATGGGAACTTTTTTCTCATAGGGAGCCTTGGATTAATCATCGAAAGCCTCCGGATCTGGAAATGGAAAGCCATTCCTTTGGGTACGGCCCTCGTATTCTTTTTTGCAACCACTTTTCTTCGGGGGCCCATCAGTCAGTTTCTCGGTACAGAGGTATGTAATACCCTCTTTTTCGCCTCGCTTGCATCCGCTCCCATCGGGGTTGGCATCGTAAGCACTCCAAAAGAAAAGTCACGAATGGAATTCGTAACACTCTTTGCTATTGTATGGGCACTTTTGTGGTTCAGTCTGGCACGCGGTGGGAAACGGTTTGGATTCTTTATCGGCATCCCTATCGCTTTCGGTACTGCCTCTTTGCTGTGGTTCTGTCCCCGGCATCTTATACAAATTTTCAGAACAAGGCTCCCCACGTCTGTCACACATAGCTGGATAATCATTGGTATCACACTCATCTCGTTTTCTCTCCTACTCTTTTTTTCGCCGCTCGGTGATCACGCTGCGCGCGCCCTGAAAGCCTCATCGAATATCCGAAAAGCTATTCCGGGCCTTGGCGAGGAAACGGAAATGTTTCAGTGGGCAAACGCCACACTTTCAGAAAACACTGTGATGGCTGCACACTGGAGTTACGGCAGTCAATTCAACGTTCTGAGTGGTGTCAAAACCATTATAGACCAAGATCACTACATTCCTCATTGGATACATCTCTATTACCGGCACGTTTTCTGTGGACAGTCCGAGCAAGAGGCACTTACTTTTCTCAAAACCCATGGAGCAACACACATGATGTTGACACAGAAGCGATTAATCTCCAATGCTGGAAGTTTGTCCTTCATCGGCAGTGATGCTTCGGGAGATCGCCGGTTTGCCTTCATCACATTACACCGAGATAGAAAAAATACATCCGAAATACACACGCGTCTGTTGCCGAGAGGAGGATCTCCGGTGGCAGCAGTTAACATTGCTGCCACCTCTACTGAAAAGCACCTCGTGACTATCGAGTTCAAAATGAGGGACTCCATATCTAAAGAAGTCGTCTGGAATCCCAATACCCCTGCTGTCATTGACCTTGAAGAGAGCGGTGTCATTCTCTATTTTGACCTTGAAGGAAAGCCTTACATTGGCTATTATATACCCAAGCGGGGATGGAGCAGCCTCGCTGTGAAACTCTTTATACGCGGCGCACACAGCTCTGCCTTTGTGCCAATTTATCAGGGTAACGCAGCAAAACCTATCAAAATCAAGGTGTGGGAAATCCGCTATCCACTGGAGATAAAGCCAGATCCTAAATACCTTGCAACTCAACCAAAGGAATAACGCGCTTAGTGCTTCTCTGAACCCTTATGGGAATACGGAAACTCGCGATGTTTCCGAGAAAGGATTATTTGAGGTGTCCATTTATGAAAGCAAACCGAAAATTTTTATTCGTCTTACCGGTTTTCTTAATGATCTGCGCCTGCACACAGGTGCCACAGCAAATCGCTTTTGAAAAACCGGTCGCGTCGCGTGCAGACTTATCATCTGGACAGGTAAAAGATTCTATATTACTTGTGATAGCTACGCAAGACAATTTAAGGAGGCGGGTTGGTTCTACAAGTTTCTTCGTTGCCCCTAACAAAATAGCGACAAACATCCACGTGGTCGCTGGTGTCGACCCCGTCCTTGCACACGTCCGAGTCAAGGGCACGACGTGGGCTATTCGCGGCGTCACGGCGTATGATGTGAAAAATGACCTTGTCATCCTTGAGATATCAGGTAAAGGCACCCCTCTTCCGCTGGGTGATAGCGACACCGTTCAGAGCGGAGATGCTGTTTCTGTCATGGGATACCCGAATGGAAAATATACGGTCACAGAAGGGACGATAGACCGCGTTCGGAAGAGTGACAAGTGGTTTCAGATGGACACTCGCATTTCAGGTGGCAACAGTGGTTCTCCAGTCATCAACAATAAAGGGCAAGTGATAGGTATCGCCGCGCTTGGCGGAGCACCTTTCAGTTATGCGATCCCATCAAATACTTTGAAAGCCTTACTCACCCAGTCGGGTCCCCCCGAACCGTTGTCAAAGTGGTGTAAACGCAGACGTATTCGTGCCTTCGTCTACGCGAATCAGGGGATCAGTAAGTTCTATGTCAATCACTATAATGAAGCCATAACTAACTTTGACAAAGCTATTGAGCTAAATCCTGATGAGGCGGAGACTTACTACAATCGTGGATTTGCGAAAGTCAAACTTGCAGATCTGCAAACTACCCAAGGACATGTAGAGGGAGCCAGAGCG